>CAKWRB010000054.1:5725-7682 GCA_934845495.1 uncultured bacterium | reverse complement strand
AACATAGTGATTTCCCGGACAGTGCCGCCAGTGCCATCGATCTCCACATAGTCGCCCAGAGTGAAGGGTTTGAGCAAGAGGATCACAACGCCGCCGGCCAGGCTGGCAACCGAGTCCTTCACAGCCAGCGAGATAGCCAGTCCCACAGCACCCAGCGAAGTGATGATGGAAGTGGTGGGGATCCCCAGCACATCCAGCACCGAAATGGCCAGCAGCACGATCATCGCGATCTTAACGACCGAGAGGATCATGGTGTGCAGCAGCGGATCGATTTTGGTTTTCTTCAGGAATTTGGCGACGATGCCCAGCAGGAACTTGATCAGCACCCAGCCCACAACGCCAACCACAGCGGCGTTCAGGGCGGTGAGCAGCAGACCGGAAAGCCAGGTATAGGCGCCCAGTGAAACGAATGAACCCATAAAGTCTTGCCTCCAATCGAATGAATTCCCTGCTATTGTACCATTCCGGGCTGGTGTTGACAAGATTCGACCCGATGGACTTCGTCGTCTCCGTCCTTGCCGAGTCGCCTCGGGAATGGTATAATAGCTGCAAAGCAGCTCTTATACTCATCTTATGGCCGGACGATCCGCAGGCCTTATCTGCAGCTCTCCCGATGGCCAATGATGGGCCCTTCTGCACAGATACCCCTGGTTCCCGGGCATGGCCCGGCAGGCTGATGCAGGGGGTAAAATCGCGATTTTTAAGCACTTCCGGGCGGCTGATGCAGGCCGTACCGTTTTTTACAGAGAGGCATCAAAATTTATGAACAGAGAATTCAACCAGTATTACGCCGGGCTTCGCCGCCGGGCCATCGAGCAGTATTTTTCACGCATCAATCCCATGCAGCGCCAGGCTGTATTCCAGACCCGGGGGCCGGTGCTGATCCTGGCTGGTGCAGGCAGCGGCAAAACCACTGTTATCATCAATCGCATCGCCAACATGGTCGCCTTTGGCCATGGGCACGACAGCGAGTTTGTACCACCCTATATCACCGAGGAACACGCCGACTGCCTGGAGCGGTATCTCGCCGGGGAGGAGGTCGGGGTGGATCTGCTCCGGGACTGCTGTGCCGTGGATCCGGTACAGCCCTGGCGGATCCTGGCCATCACCTTTACCAACAAGGCAGCCGGTGAACTCAAGAGCCGTCTGGAGGCCACCCTTGGGGACGAGGCCCAGGATATCCAGGCAGCCACCTTCCACTCGGCCTGTGTGCGCATCCTCCGCCGGGAAATCGAACGGGTGGGCTACGAATCCAACTTCACCATCTACGATACCGACGATTCCCTGCGGCTCATCAAGGAGGCCTGCAAGACGCTGCGCATCGATGAAAAGAACTTCACCCCCCGCAGCCTGCTCACCCAGATCAGCCGGGCCAAGGATAAGCTGATGAACCCCACCCAGATGCTGGCCGCCGAGCCGGGCAACTTCCGCAACGAGGTGGGTGCCCGGGTGTACGAGGAGTATCAGAAGCTCCTCAAAAGCGCCAATGCCGTGGATTTTGATGACATCATCGTGCTGACAGTGCGGCTGTTTGAAGAAAACCCCGATGTGCTGGAGAAGTACCAGAACCGGTTCTCCTACATCATGGTGGACGAGTACCAGGATACCAACCATGCCCAGTACCGGCTGGTGAGCCTGTTGGCCGAAAAATACCGCAACATCTGTGTGGTGGGTGATGACGACCAGAGTATCTATAAGTTCCGCGGTGCCAACATCGAGAACATCATGAACTTTGAAAAGCAGTTCTCCGGTGCCATGGTGATCCGTCTGGAGCAGAACTATCGCTGCACCAAGAAGATCCTGGATGCCGCCAACGAGGTCATCGAGCACAACACCCAGCGCAAGGGCAAAACCCTCTGGACCGAAAACGATGAGGGCGCACCGGTGCGGGTGTTCCGGGCTTCGGACGAAAATGGGGAGGCCATGTTCATTGCAAACACCATCATGGAGAATGTGG
>CAKWRB010000054.1:0-5715 GCA_934845495.1 uncultured bacterium | reverse complement strand
CCATGCCATCCTCTACCGCATGAACGCCCAGTCCAACTCGATTGAAAAGGCGCTGCTCCGGGCCAGTGTGCCCTACCGGGTCATCAGCGGTGTCAAGTTCTATGAGCGCAAGGAAATCAAAGATGTGATGTCCTATCTGAGCGTCCTGAACAACCCGAGCGACGCAGTGCGCCTTGCCCGGATCATCAACGAGCCCAAGCGGGGCATCGGTGATGCCACCGTGGCTGCCTGTCGGGAGATTAGTGACGGTCTGGGCATCTCCATGCTGGAGGTGATGCGTACCGCCGACGAGTACGCACCCCTCGCCAAGAAGGCAAAGCCGCTGATGGCCTTTGCCGAGATGATGGATTCCCTCAGCGAGCTGGCCGAGCAGAACGATCTGGATCTCCTCTTTGATGAGGTGCTGTCCCGCACCGGCTATATGCAGATGCTGGAAAGCCAGCTGCCCGAGAGCCAGCCCCGGATCGAGAATGTCCGGGAGCTGAAATCGAACATCATGGCCTATGTGGAGGCCGCCGAGGAGCCGAGCCTTTCGGGCTTCCTGGAGGAAGTGGCGCTCTACACCGACCTGGACAGCTACGATGAACAGGACGACAGCGTGGTGATGATGACCCTGCACTCCGCCAAGGGTCTGGAATACCCCTATGTGTTCATAGCGGGCATGGAGGAGGGCATCTTCCCGGGCAACCAGGTGATGTATTACCCCGAAGAGGTGGAGGAGGAGCGCCGGCTGTGCTATGTGGGCATCACCCGGGCCAAGCAGCAGCTTTACCTCACCAATGCCGCCACCCGGATGCTCTTCGGCAAGACTGGGCGCAATATGCCCAGCCGCTTCCTGAGCGAGATCCCCGGAGAACTCACCGAAGTCACCGACGAGACGGTGAACCGCTTCCGGGATCAGGCAGTATCCAAGGCCTATGCCGCTGCTGCCGTCCGGAAAAAGACGGCGGACCGCGGATTTTCGGGCGTCGGCGCCGCCGGCGCATCTGCCGAGAGCTTTGCCCCCGGTGACCGGGTGCGCCACAAGGTGTTCGGCGAGGGCCTGGTGATCAGCGTCACCCCCATGGGCAACGACCATCTGCTGGAGGTGGCCTTCGATACCGTTGGCTCCAAGAAGATCATGTCCAACTTTGCCCGGCTCACAAAGCTCTGATTCCGGCTCCGACAGGAGGTTTGCTATGGAACAGAACCATCATTTTCTCAGTCTGTGCCTGCCCCTCGGCCTTGTGGCCGGGGCTGCCCTGGGTATGTTGGCAGGCATCGGCATCGGCGCGCTGCTGGACCGGCAGTCTCCCATTTCCTGACCCGGATTTTATTCGTCGGGAAACACCCTCGTAAAATCCTCTGAAAAAGGTCAGGCCCTTTTCTGCACACAATCGGATCCTCTCCATAGAATGATAGTAAGCAAGGCGGAAAACACAAAACGCTTTACTCCAACATCATTTTGACAGGAGGATCTTTCATATGGCAAATACATATCAGGGTGCCTGCGGCCGCGTCCCTGGCGTGCGGCCTGGTGCAAACTTCAAGGAAGCGGTCTGCATCGATACCAATCGGGTCTACGACAGCGTCAGCGACAAGAACTGTCTGGAGGACCTGCAGGTCACCTTCCCGGACGAGGCACAGTCCATTGTGAACAACTGCTGCTCCCTCAAGCTCAAGGAGGTGGAGGTGGAAAATGTCTACATGGATGTGGAACCCATCCCCTTCAACAAGGGCTTCTACACCGTGGACATCACCTTCTTCTTCCAGGCCACCTTTGAGGCCCAGATGCCGGGTATGTCCTGCACCACCCTCACCGGTGTCACCACCTTTACCCGAAAAATGATCCTGTACGGCAGCGAGGGCAATGTCAAGGTGTTCTGCAGCGATCAGAACGGCGCCAATCAGAACGGCGGTATGCCCAAGGTGTGCCTGCAGGTCAGCGCACCGGTGGCATTGGGCTGCCGGATCGTGGATTGCAGCACCAGCTGCAATACCGGCTGTGGCTGCTGCAATCCCTGTAACCCCTGCAATCCCTGCGGCTGCAATCCTTCTTCCTGCGGCCCCTGTGACTGCCAGACCGACTGCGCCCCCTCGTGCGGCTGCAGTTCGACCCCCTGCAGTCCGCAGCGCCAGGTGCTCATCACCATTGGTATCTTCATCATTGTACAGATGGAGCGCCGGGTGCAGATGCTGATGCCGGCCTACGATTTCTGCATTCCCACCAAGGAACCGGAAACCCCCACCACCGGTGATCCCTGCGAGCTGTTCAAGAAGATCAAATTCCCCACCGATTCCTTCTTCCCGCCCAATGCGTCGGAGATCGGCAAGGAGAATCCCTGCGGCTGCGACCGATAACGGGCACAGCCCCGGAAGAGTCAAATACAACCCATCAGTGGAATATGGGAGCCTGCTTCAGGCTCCCTTTTCCTGAAACTCAAGGAGGACAAGCATGGCAAAGGTAACACTTCTCACCCACACACCCGACCCCGAACGGTATATCGCTGCGGCGGCCAAGCTCTGTTACAGCGCATCCGGCGTGGATACCCTGCTGGACAAGCTCACCGATGAAAAGGCAGCGGAATTTGTGGAGATGCTCGCCTCGATGGGGCACGAGAGCCCCATTGAGCATGTGAGCTTCACCTTCGGCATCGAAGGGGTATCCCGATCGCTGCTGGCCCAGATCACCCGGCACCGCATCGCCTCCTTCAGCGTCCAGAGCCAGCGGTATGTCCGGGAGAAGCAGTTCTCCTTTGTCACCCCGCCCGAAATCGAAAAGGACCCCGAAACCCTGGCCATCTACAACCAGGCCATGCAGAATGCCATCGAATCCTACGACGCCCTGGCCGACCGCCTCAAGGAGCGGCATATGGCCCAGCTGATGGCCGAGGGCATGGAGGAGAAGGCTGCCCGGCGTCAGGCCGAGAAGATGGCCATTGAAGATGCCCGCTTTGTGCTGCCCAACGCCGCCGACACCAATATGATCATGACCATGAACGCCCGGGAGCTGCTGCACTTCTTCCGGCACCGCTGCTGCAACCGCGCCCAGTGGGAGATCCGGGCGGTAGCCAAGGAGATGCTCCGGCAGGTATCGGAGGTGGCGCCCACCCTGTTTGTGAATGCCGGGCCCAGCTGTGTGAGCGGCCCCTGCCCGGAGGGCAAGATGAGCTGCGGAAAGATGGCGGATATCCGGGAGGAGTACCGCGAATTGAGAGAGAGGGTCCGCCATGTCAACGAACAGTAACACCGACCGCCTGATCGTCATCGAAGGGCTGGATGGCAGCGGCAAGGCCACCCAGGCCGCCCTGCTGGCCGAGAGCCTTACGGCAGCCGGGACCCCGGTGCGCCGCATCTCCTTCCCGGACTATGCTCACAAGTCCTCCATTCCAGTGCAGATGTACCTGAATGGGGAGGTCGGCAGTCTGGAGGAGGTCAATGCCTATGCGGCCTCCACCTTTTACAGCATCGACCGGTACATCTCCTACCAGACCGACTGGAGCCGGGACTGCAAGGAGGGCCGGCTGATCCTGGCCGACCGCTACACCACCTCCAATGCCTGCCATCAGATGGTCAAGCTCCCCCAAAAGGAGTGGGACGGCTATCTGGATTGGCTGGCCGATCTGGAGTACAGCCGCATGGGCCTGCCCGAACCGGGGCTGGTACTCTATCTGGATATGGACCCGAACACCTCCCGTCGGCTGCTGGAAAAGCGGTACGGCGGCGACGAGAGCCGCAAGGACCTGCACGAGGCCAATCTGCAGTATCTGCTCTCCTGCCGGGAGGCCGCCCACTATGCGGCAAAGCATTGGGGCTGGAGGGTGATCCGCTGCTGCGACGGCAGCGACCCCTACCCGATGGAACAGATCCACCAGGCGGTGCTGGCAGAAGTGGACAGCTGGCTGCGCAGTCATTCCCCGGAAGGACCCGTCGGATTTTGACCATCGGTGTAGACAAAAAAGCGGCCGGTATAGTATACTGGTAACAAAATAAAGGCAAACTGCCAGAAGAGAATGTAAGAAAAGGGGTGAAACCGATGCGCAAAGTGGATATCCGCGCGTATAAGAACTCCCTGCGGGACAAGGCCAAGGCCATGCGGCGCGGCATGGACCCGGAGGAGAAGGCGGAGATGGACCGTCAGATCATCGATCGGATCTGCTCCCTGTACCAGTACCGGGAGGCCCAGCTGCTGCTGTGCTATGTGTCCAAGCCCATTGAGGTGGATACCATCCCGCTGATCCGGCGGGCACTGGCGGATGGCAAGCAGGTGGCCTGCCCCCGCTGTGTGGAAGGGACCCGGCAGATGGAATTTTACCGGATCCGCAGCCTGGACGACCTGGAGAAGCGCACCTTTGGTGTGCTGGAACCCAAGGTGCCCGGGTGCGAAAAACTCACCGATTTTTCCGGGAGCCTGTGCATTGTTCCGGCTCTGATGTACGATCTCAAGGGCTATCGCCTGGGCTATGGGGGCGGTTACTACGACCGGTTCCTCTCGGGCTATGATGGTTACAAGATCGGAATCACCTACCGGCGCAATATACTGCGCTTCCTGCACTATGGCCGCTATGATATCCCGGTGGATATGATCGTGACCGAGAGCTTTTTCCGGCTCACCGACCGCAGCCGGCTTCACGGACGGGACTGACCCCGCCCGGAAGAAGAACCCATGACCCAAGGAGAATAAAATGAGCGAAGAAAATCAGCGCCGCCGCACAAGACGGCGGGAGCGTCCGGCAAAAAAGAAAAAAGGCGGCATATTGGCGATCTGTCTGGCGGCACTGGTGCTGGCCGGTATCGGATACGGAGTCCACACCTGGGCCGATTACAGCGGCACCCTGCAGAGCAGTGCCGAGGTGACGGTGGAGATCCCCACAGGCAGTTCCGGCAGACAGATTGCTGCACAGCTGGCAGAGGACGGCATCATCAGCCATAAAACGGTATTTTACTACTACCTCCGGCTGAACGGTTCGGGGGCCAATCTCAAGCCGGGAAGCTATGACCTGCGTTCGGATATGAGCTATCAGCAGATCGTGGAGGCGCTTTCCGCCGGCAATCAGCGGGAAGATGTGGCACGCATCACCTTCCCGGAGGGCCTCTCCCTGCGGGAGATCGCTGATCTGCTGGAGGAGAAGGGGGTCTGCCCGGCGGATGCGTTCCTGGACTATCTGGACACCGCCGACCTGAGCCGGTATGACTTCGTGGCGGAACTTCCGGACGATGACCGCTATCACAAGCTGGAGGGGTACATCTTCCCGGATACCTACGATTTTTATATCGGAGAGGCACCGGCCAGTGTAGCGGGCCGCTTCCTGGATCGGTTTGAACAGATCGTGGATCAGGAAATCCGGGACCGTGCCCAGGAGATGGGCATGACCATTGACGAGGTTGTCACCCTGGCTTCGGTGATTCAGGCGGAGTGTTCCTACCCGTCGGAGATGGCCAATGTATCCGGTGTGTTCCACAACCGCCTGGACGACCCGGCCAACTACCCGAAGCTGCAGTCGGATGTGACCATCTTCTACATCCGGGACGAGATCCTGCCCTATGCCGGCAGCGATACCGAGGACTTTTACGATCAGCTCTACAACACCTACATCCACAGCGGATTGCCGGTGGGGCCGATCTGCAGTCCGGGTGAAGATGCGCTGAAGGCGGCGCTCTACCCGACCGACCATGACTACTACTACTTTATTACCGATAAGGAAAGCAATTTCCTGTATGCGGAGACCCTGGCAG
>CAKWRB010000053.1:7101-7791 GCA_934845495.1 uncultured bacterium | reverse complement strand
TCTCTCAATTGTGCGGATATTGCCGAACTCGGGATTGTTAAAAATCTGCAATTCATTCATTTTTGTCGCTCTCCTTTAATTTAGTTTTCTGAACCTTCGCAGTAAAAAAATATTCGCTAATTTCACTGGGAAGTATCTGTAAAAGCTGTACAATACCCTGAATCTCATTTTGAGAGAATTCAGACTTCCCATTGAGTTTTTGGCTATATGTTGAGGCTGTAATACCAATATACCTCGCCACATCATACTGTGTATAACCCATTTCCACAGTCCTACCCCGCAATTTTGAGTAGTCCATTTTTGGCATAAGACTCACCTCACTTCGTTTATTTTTCTAAACTAATCCTACCACGCTATTTGCTCCGTGTCAAGAGCGTTTTTCCATAAAAATAAACTTTTTTAGGTTTTTCCTCATTTTATTATTGATTTTTCTAAACTTAGAAGATATACTGATAGTAAAGGAAAAGGTGAGGTATTATGAAAAATGAACGCATTCAATCGTTTTCTTCCAGGCTACAAGAAGCCATGAATATGCGGAATATTAAACAAGCAGATCTCTGTGCCCTAACTCAGATACCCAAAAGTGCAATGAGTCAATATGTAAATGGTGCCTTCGAGCCAAAACAAGACCGTCTCTGGAGACTCGCTCAGGCTCTTCAAGTAAATGAGGCTTGGCTTATGGGGTATGAT
>CAKWRB010000053.1:2022-7091 GCA_934845495.1 uncultured bacterium | reverse complement strand
ACTTAATTATCTTGGCTAGGCATTTAGAGAAAATCCCTAAAGATACTCGCGACCGATTGATTAAAAATTTTCAAGATTCTATTGATACTTACTTAGATGCTATGGGAATTTCAAGAGAGGATGAGTAGAAACAATCTATGTGTGAACGACCAGACTTTGAGCGCGCGCAAAATACAGCAACTGAATTACTGCTTCATCAAGATATTACTAGTTTTTTTATTGATGTACGAAACTTTCGATTTGACAAACCTATCAAAATCGATTCTGTTCAAAACTATGCCAAAGTGGTAATGAAACCAATTACGGACTTTACCTGCAATGAATTTAGCGGTTGTTGTGTTATTCTTCACCCAAGCTGCAATCTCATTTTATATGACGATGAAGAGCCAAATGAATGTCGAAAACATTGGGGAATCGCTCATGAAGTTGGTCATATCTATTTAGGTCATACCGCTGATGGCGAAAAAGAGGAAAAAGAAGCCCACTTCTTTACTGCCCAAGTTGTAATGCCTGAGATTGTGCTGCACAACCTTGAAGCCCGATGTAACGGAATCGATCCCTATGAAATTAGCAAAGTTTTTAATGCATCATTTGACTCTGCTTGCAGGAAATTAGATACATTTCAAAGAAGAGGATGCTTTAGCAGTTCAACACGCGATAAATTGCTATTATCTAAATTTCGCCCATTGCTGGATGAGATGTACCCTCCAGAAGGTTCTAACAAAAAGTTTTGGGACATGGTGTATTCCGCTTAGTTCAGAATCAATCTCGGGTTAATCTAAAGCTAAACAAAATAAAAAGCCGCCTGTCTGCTGCAACAGACAAGCGGCCTTTTAAAAACCAGACTATTTAAATTACTCTTGCGCCAAACACTGCAACAGCTGGTCCAATTGATTGAGATCCAGGCGGTAATGCTTTTCTCTGCCGACCTGTTCCCGAATCAAAAGCTTTCCATCCTGCAGTTCGCTCAGCTGATTTAGCTGTTTCATCAGAGTAGATACAGAATACTCACAGGCTTCCGCCAGCTCCTGCCGATTGATGCCATCTTCGGAAAACAGACTGACCTGAATTAAAATGAACAGGCAGTCCCTCAGGTTTTCGTCCCAATCGGCAAAGGACTCCTGCGCCTCCTGAAGTCTTTTATGATAGTGGTTCATTCGGGCAGCGCGGCGTTCCAGCGCCTCATAAAGGCCCTGCATAGCCTGCGTGATGATATTGGTAAACATCAGCAGAAAAGGCGTAACATCTCCCCTGCTGCGGGGGTTATTGCAAATCCGAAAGGCCTCTTCATAGATCTTTCGGTTTTGAAAAATAGGGTAGGAAATGCGATATGCCACAATTGGATGAAACTCCCGAGCCAAAAGATAGCTGCTGATGAAACGGCTCATCCGGCCATTTCCGTCGTAAAATGGGTGAATGTACCCAAACAGATAGTGAAACAGCCCGATGGCCAGCACCGGGTCGAGCTGGGGGTCTTTCAGCACAGCCAATGCTTCCCGCATTGCCTGGATGATCTGCTCCTCTGGATAAAGCCCCCTATGGATTTCCCGGTCAAAACTGTCTGTAACGCTGACACTCTCCTTTCGAAACAAAGTGCCATCCGGCAGGTTTTCCGGTTCGATCTCACTTTTTCCCTCCAGCAGCAGTTCATCATATAAATGCCGGATATCTTCAGGGGTTTCCAGCGGTATTTCTTTTCGGGTCATCAGCATACGGTATTTACTTACAATACCGTCAAACCGCTTTTGCGCTCTCTGTTTCTGCCGCAGATTCTCAAGCGATTCCCTTACTTCCCGCCTGCTGCTTGATACCCCTTCAAACTGGTTGGTGATCACAATTTCCCCAATCAAACTGTGCAGTGTGAAGTTTTGGATCGCCATTTTCGGCAAGCCAAAGTACAGCAGATGGATTTTCTGATCCAGCCGATGCAGTTCAATGATCGACTGGTACAATTCCGGAAGCTGCAGGAAAAAGACTGGATACTCCCCGATCTGAAACGGAATGTGGTAGGAGGAAAAGGGGGTTTCTCTGCGTCTGCGCCATTCTTCCTCATATTCGTCTGGGGACTGATAGTATACCTTTGTCAATGGAATATAACTCATAGGATCAACCTCAGCTTCTATCATGTAAAATTCAGAATTTTTAACTCTTCTTTTTATTATAGTATCATTAAGTGTGTAAAAATACAACATTTTGCACATCAATGAAAATTCAGTTTTGATTTATACGCAAAAAAGCAATATATTACACTTCTTTTTACAGAAAGGAGCTTATCCATGCCCTACTGTATGTATCTGCGTAAGTCCCGAAAGGACAGCGAAAATCCCAGCTTTACCGATGAGGAGATCCTCTCCCGGCACCAGCAGCTCCTGGAGGAGACTGCCGAGCGGCAGGGGCTTCGGATAACTGCCATCTATCGGGAGATCGTCTCCGGCGACAGCATTGCCGGACGCCCGGTGATGCAGCGGCTGCTCCGGGAAGTGAGCGCCGGACAGTGGGACGGCGTCCTGGTAGTGGAGATCGAGCGCCTGGCCCGCGGCGACACCGAAGATCAGGGCGCGGTGGCCAAGGCGTTCCAGTACAGCGGCACCAAGATCGTCACCCCGCTGAAAACCTATGACCCTGCCAATGAATTCGATGAGGAGTACTTTGAGTTCGGGCTGTATATGTCCCGCCGGGAGCTCAAGACCATCAATCGCCGCCTGGTCCGAGGGCGTCAGGCCTCGGCCAAACAGGGAAAGTATGTGGGCAGCGTGGCTCCCTTCGGCTATGAAAAGGCACCTCTTACCGGACAGAAGGGTTTCACCCTGATCCCCAGCCCGGATGCCGCTGTGGTGCAGCTCATCTTCCGGCTGTTTCTCAGCTCGGCGGAGATGGGAACCGGCGACACCGCCACCCAGCTCAACCAAATGGGCTACCGTACCCGGCAGGGGCATTACTGGTCGGGCTCCACCGTCTGCAAGGTGCTCACCAACCCGGTCTATATGGGCAAAATTAAGATGGGATACCGTCCCAAAATCAAAACCTATGAGGACGGTGTCCAGAAGGTGCTGCGCCCGGTGCGGAAGTTCGGGGAATACACCCTCATCGACGGCCTGCATGAGCCGCTGGTGAGCGAGGAGATCTGGCAGAAGGCAGCGGACAAACTCCATGCCTCTTCCCTGTCCCGGACCGTTTCCAGCCGGACACCCCAGAACCCCTTTTCCGGGCTGCTCAAATGCGCCGTGTGCGGATATGGCATGAAGCGGCAGCAGAACAGCCGGGGTGGAAGTGTCTACTGCACAACGCCGAACTGCTCCTGCAAGGCCAGCGATGTGGCCGAGGTGGAAACGCTGCTGATGCAGGCGCTCCAGGAGATCGTGGACAGCTTCCGGGAGGAATACCCCCAGCTGGAAACCCTGGCTGATGAGACAGCTACCCACCGTAAAAAGCTGGACCATACCCGGCAGGAGATCAGCCGGCTGGAAAAGCAGCTGGGAAACCTCTTTGACCTGCTGGAACAGGGGGTCTACGACCGGGAGACCTTCGTCAGCCGGCGGCAGCGCCTGGAGGAGCAGCTGGCCGATCTGCGTCAAGACGAGCAGACCATGCTCACCGACCTCTCCGCCGCCGAGCAAAACCAGCAGAAACTGATTCACATTATCCCCAAAATCCAGGAGGTCATTGACGGGTATGAGCTGCTCCCGTCGGTGGTGGAAAAGAACCTGATGCTCAAATCCATCCTCAGCCGCATCGACTATGACAAGACCGAGCGGAATGTCCCTCCCCGCCTCCATCTGACCCTGAGGTTTGACGGGTGATTTTTTATGGGGTCGGTTTCATAGATAATCGGACTTATGAATGGGGATACCGGTTCGGAGAGCCGCAGGCGGTGGCCCCCTACAACCAGGTGCGCCGGGTACTGCAATATGCCGTCACCGAGATCCCTGCCGGCAAGATCCTCATGGGAATCCCGAATTACGGCTACGACTGGGTGATTGGCTCCTCCACCCCGGCCACCGTTGTCTCCAATGTGGGGGCCATCAACATCGCGGTGCAGAACAATGCCCAGATTTTCTTCGATGAAACTTCCAAGACCCCCTACTTCAACTACCGGGACGGTTCCGGCCGTCGGCACGAGGTCTGGTTCGAGGATGCCCGCAGCATCCAGGCAAAGCTGGAACTGGTGCGGGAATTTGAACTGGCTGGGGTCAGCTTCTGGCACATCGGCACCTACTTCGCCCAGGCCTGGGAGGTGCTGAACGCCAGCTTCCAGGTCAACAAGATCCGCTCCCCCCGATAGTCGACCCACTATCCGCAAATAACATGACCCCCGGTTTCCATCTGCAAAACCGGGGGTCATGTTTTTATATATTCAGGACCGGATCACTGTGCCGGAGCTTCCGGTAGAGCAGCAGAGCAACTGCCGCAGCCACTGACTCGGCCAGGATAAAGCTGACCCAGATCCCCGTCAGGCCAAAGGGCCCGCTGAGGATGGCAGCCATCGGCAGGGTGATCACCAACTGCCGCAGCAGAAAGACGATCAGCGAATAGGCCCCCTGCCCCATCGACTGGAACATGGTGGGAAGGATAAAGCCGATGGTGGCCGGCAGGAAGGAAACCGAAATGATCCGCAGGGCCGGAATGCCCATCGTAAGCATCTCCTCCGAGGCCCCAAACAGGCTCAGCAGCCAAGCAGGGGCCGCCATAAAGAGCAGGCAGCCCATTGCCATAATGATAAAGCAGACACGCAGGCTGATGCTCAGGGTGTGCTGCAGGCGCTTGCCGTTTCCGGCGCCGTAGCTGAAGCCCATAATGGGCATGGCACCCTGGGTGAGTCCGCTGGCCGGCATGAACACAAAGGTCTGGAGCTTATAGTAGATGCCAAACAGCGACACCGCGGTGTTGGAGAATCCGATGAGGATGGAATTGAGCCCCATCACCAGCACACTGCCCAGGGCATTCATGCAGGAGTTGGGAACAGCAATGGTGGCGATATCCCGGATCATCTTCCAGCTGAAGCGGAAATTCCGAAGATCCAGCCGCACCGCAAACTTTCCCAGCAGGAACACCAGCAGCGAGGCCAGCAT
>CAKWRB010000053.1:0-2012 GCA_934845495.1 uncultured bacterium | reverse complement strand
GTGCTGTCCGATCACAGTCGCCACAGCTGCACCCTTGACTCCCATAGCAGGGAAACCGAACAGGCCGAAGATCATGATGGGATCGAGAATGATGTTGGTGATGGCGCCCAATGCCTGGAGCAGCATGGGGAAGATCATCGAACCGGTGGACTGGAACACCTTTTCGATGCAGATGTGGATAAAGCAACCGGCACAGAAGGTCAGGCAGATCTGGGTATAGGCAATGGCCTCCGAGAGGATCAGCGGGTCACTGCTGAACATCCGGAAGAATGGCTCCAGCAGGAACTGACCTGCCAGGACAAAGAGGACCGACACAAAAGCCGCCATGAGCAGACCATGTGCCACTGCACTGTCTGCCCCCTGCTGATCCTCCCGGCCCAGGCTGCGGGAGATGTAGGAGTTGACTCCCACACCGATGCCCACCGAACAGGCCACAATCAGGGTCTGCACTGGGAAGGCCAGAGAGACCGCTGTCAGGGCATCTTCGCCGATTTTGGCCACGAACATGCTGTCCACAATGTTGTAAAGGGATTGGATCAGCATCGAGATCATCGGCGGGATCGCCATTGACATGAGCAGCGGGAACACCGGCCGCACTGCCATTTTGTTTTCTTCGCGAAGGGATACGCTCATTGATAACTCCTTTGGCCCGAAAAAAAGCCCACTCCCCTGTTTTGGACAGAAAACAGGAAAATGGGCCTTACTCAGACAATATTAGATTTCCGTGGGGCCGATCATCTGCCGGCCATTAGACACGCAGACCAGTTTACACCAGAATAGCCTTGCTGTCAAGCCGGGAATCAGAAGAAGGACATCTGGCTGCTCTCGGGCAGATCGCCCAGGGCACCGGCCTGCCGCAGCAGGTCCACCACCGATTTGGAGACCTTGGCCCGGGAAATCACCTCGTCTACCGAGAGGAATTCGCTCTGTGCCGCTGCCTCCATGATGCTGGTGGCCGCACTTTCTCCCACTCCCTTGAGTGCTGCAAAGGGCAGACGGATTTTTCCGTCCTCACAGGTGTACTTGGTGGCATGGGAATGGTAGAGATCCACCGGCAGGAACTCGTAGCCCCGTGCCATCATCTCACACATGATCTGCAGGGTGGTGAACTGATCGTCCTCCTTGGTGGTGCGCTCGTTGCCCAGCTTTTTAAGCTCCTGCATCCGCAGCCGGGCGGTGGAAAGCCCGCGCACCGCTGCCTCGGCATCGATATCGCCGCCGCGGATGGTGAAGTAGGTGGCATAGTATTCCAGCGGGCGGTGCAGCTTGTACCAGCCCAGACGGATCGCCGCAATGACATAGGCCGCTGCGTGCGCCTTCGGGAACATGTACTTGATCTTCTTACAGCTTTCGATGTACCAGTCCGGGACCCCATGCTCCTTCATGGCGGCGATATGCTCCTCGGTGAGCTGGGTGGCTGCCTTACCTTTTCGGGTGATCTCCATGATCTTAAAGGCCATCGAGGGCTCCAACCCCTTTTCCAGCAGATAGGTCATGATGCTGTCTCGAGTACCGATCACATTGGAAATGGTGCAGATGCCGTCCTTGATGAGCTCCTGGGCATTGCCAGTCCACACATCGGTGCCGTGGGACAGACCCGAGATCTGCAGCAGGTCAGAAAAGGTCTTGGGCTGGGATTCGATGAGAATCTGCCGCACAAAGTTGGTGCCCATCTCCGGCAGGGAAAGAGTACCGGTGTTGCAGTCGATCTCCTCCTCGGTGACTCCCAACGCCGCCGGCGAGGTGAACAGGCTGTACACCGCCTCGTCGCTGGTATCCACCTCCATGACCGGGATCCCGGTCATATCCTCCAGATGCTTGTAGAAGGTGGGCACATCGTGCCCCAGAATATCCAGCTTGAGGATGGTATCGTGGAGCGAATGGAAGTCGAAGTGGGTGGTGACGATGTCTGAATTGGGGTCATCGGCCGGGTGCTGCACCGGTGTGAAGTCGTAGACCTCATAGTCATTGGGCACAACGACCATGCCGCCCGGATGCTGGCCGGTGGTGCG
>CAKWRB010000052.1:3323-8395 GCA_934845495.1 uncultured bacterium | reverse complement strand
CTGATCGGCGACCGGGACGAACTGGAGCCGCCGGCTGTGACCGAGGCCTTTTGCCAGAAGAACGGCTGCAGCCTGAAGCAGATCCCGGGGGCAGGCCACTGGCTGCACACACCGGAGGAGCTTTCCGTCCTGGGCAGCTGGCTGGAAGAACAGCTTCTCGGTTGCGAAACCCAGGAAAATCGTATATAATAGCGAAAGAATACCAAGGCTTATCAGGAGGTGGACCATGTCCCAGTTGCGGCCCGATTACTATATTCCCCACATCACCGGTGTGACGACCGGTTTTCTGAACCGGCATGGGGTGCGGGGGCTGATCCTCGATGTGGACAACACCCTCACCACCCACGACGATCCCACGCCGCACCCGGAGATCGCCGCCTGGCTGGATGGGATGCGGCAGGCCGGTGTGGGCATGATGATCGTCTCCAACAACACCGAGGAGCGGGTGCGCCCCTTTGCGGAGATCCTGGGTCTGCCCTATGTGGCAGATGGCAAAAAACCGGGTACCGACGGGATGCGCCGGGCAGCCGAACAGCTGGGTGGCCTGCGCCCGGAGGAGACAGCAGTGATCGGCGACCAGATCTTCACCGATGTGTGGGGCGGCAACCGGTTCGGTGCACTCACCATCATGGTGGCGCCGCTGGGGCCGGAGACAGTGCCGTTCATCAAGCTGAAGCGTGTGGTGGAAAAACTGGTGCTGCGGGGCAGAAAGCCGCAGCCGTTGGAGGAAGTATGATTCGATTCGGACCGGCGGGAGCCTCGGATAGCTTTGCCGCCATGGGATATAAAAAGACGGCGCAGATGCCGGAATATCTGGAGAAGATGGGGCTTACCGCCTTCGAGTACCAGTGCGGACGGGGAGTGCGTATCAGTGATGAGGCCGCCCGTGCGCTGGGGGAGGGCTTCCGCCAGCGGAACATCGCCGTTTCGCTGCATGCGCCCTACTACATCTCCATGTCCTCGCTGGACGAGGAGAAGCGGCTGGGAAGCCTGCGGTATATCCTGGATTCTGCCCGGGCGGTGACTGCTCTGGGAGGCCGGCGTATTGTGATTCATGCCGGCTCCACCGCCAAAATGGCACGGACCGATGCCCTGGAGCTGGCGCTGGACACCTTCCGCCGGGCCATTGCCGCCCTGGACGAGGCCGGATACAGCCAGGTGATCCCCTGTCCGGAGGTGATGGGCAAGCTGGGACAGCTGGGGGATCTTTCTGAGGTGCTGTCCATGTGCGGTGTGGATGAGCGGATGCTTCCCTGCATCGACTTTGGCCATCTCAATGCCCGTACTTTCGGCACCCTGAAAACCCGGGCGGACTATGCCGCCGTGCTGGACGCCATCGAAAATGCCATCGGGCTGGATCGGGCCAGACAGATCCACTGCCACTTCTCCAAGATCGAGTACACGCTGAAGGGTGGGGAAAAGCGGCACCTCACCTTTGAGGATACCGTCTATGGCCCGGAATTCGAGCCGCTGGCCGAGGAGTTCTATCGCCGGGGATACTGTCCTACTGTGATCTGTGAATCCGCCGGGACCCAGGCAGAAGATGCGGTGTTTATGCAAAATGCATTCCAAAAGGCGGTTTCAGCCGGGGAAAAGCTGTAAAAATTCGCCGTTCCCCTTGAAATACCGGCGGTTTACTGATAAAATTATACTGTTAATACTTTAAGCAATAATTGCTTTGGAGGTTCAAATATGATTTCTGCAGGTGAATTCAGAAACGGCGTTACCTTCGATATCGACGGAACCGTGTTCCAGATCATCGAATTCCAGCATGTTAAGCCTGGTAAGGGCGCTGCGTTCGTAAGAACAAAGATCCGTAATGTGATCTCCGGTGCTGTGCTGGAGCGCACATTCAACCCCACTGAAAAGTTCCCCACCGCTTTCATTGAGCGCAAGGATATGCAGTATCTCTACAACGACGAGACCCTGTACTACTTCATGGACAATGAGAGCTACGAGACCGTGCCGATCAATGCTGACAAGCTGGGCGACAACTTCAAGTTCGTCAAGGAAAACACCGACTGCAAGATCCTGTCCTACAAGGGCGTGGTATTCGGTGTAGAACCTCCGAACTTTGTGGAGCTGGAAGTAACCGATACCGATCCCGGTTTCGCTGGCAACACTGCCACCAACGCCACCAAGCCCGCCACTCTGGAGACCGGTGCTGAGATCCGTGTGCCGCTGTTCATCAACCCCGGCGAAAAGATCCGCATCGACACCCGTACCGGCGAGTACATGGAGCGTGCCTAATCAGAACTGCGGTTCTGCTATCATCACCCTTTCTGCGGGCCTGACCCGCTGAAATAAAGGCTGTAAAGGAGGATTTCACAATGACTGTTACAGAAAAGGTATCCTATCTCAAGGGTCTGGCCGAGGGGCTGGGCATTGATGAGAATGAGAAGAATGGCAAGGTAATCAAGGCCATCATTGATGTGCTGGACGATCTGGCCTTCACAGTTGCTGATCTTGAGGACAGCTTCGATGAGCTGATCGAGCAGGTTGATGCCATTGACGAGGATCTCGGCAGCCTGGAAGATGATTTCTATGAGGACGAAGACGAGGACGATTACGACTTCGACGACGACGATGAGGAACTCGATGACGAGGAACTCTATGAAGTGACCTGCCCCAGCTGCGGCGACACCATCTGTATCACCGAAGATATGCTGGACGAGGGTTCGGTGAACTGCCCCAACTGCGGCGAGCTGCTCGAATTCGATTTCGATGACGAGTGCGACTGCGACGACGAGGGCTGTGGCTGCGGCTGTGGCCACGACCACGAATAATCTTCTCGTAACTCCAAAAAAGCCATTCCGATTCCGGAATGGCTTTTTTCTATGCTTTCCTTGGCAGTATGCAGTAAAAACCCCCCGGAACATCGGTTCCGGGGGGTTCGGAGGGAATCAATGCTTCAGATAGGTTTCAAACCAGCGCAGGATCTCCTTGAGGCGGCGCTGCCGGTGCAGGGGCTTGCCCGACCGGGACAGTTCGTGGTTTTCGCCCTTGAAGAGCACCATTTCGCTGGTGACACCGTGGTACTTCAGGGCCGAGAACATCTCAAATCCCTGGGAGAGGGGACAGTTGTAGTCCTCCAGGGCATGGATAAACAGGGTGGGTGTTTTAACATTGGGGGCATACTTGAGGGGAGCATGGTCCCACATCCGGTCCAGTCCGTTCCAGGGGGTGGCGGCGAATTCCTTTGCATCGAAGGTGTAGCCGATGCAGGAGTTGCCAAAGTCACTGATGGGGTTGCAGAAGGAGCGCTGGGATACCGCTGCGGCGAACCGGGTGGTGTTGCCGATGATCCAGTTGGTCATAAAGCCGCCGTAGCTGCCGCCCAGTACACCCAAACGGTCCTTGTCGATCTGCGGGCAGCAGTCCAGCACATGGTCGGTGAACTCCATGAAGTCATCAAAGTCCACGGTACCGTACTTGTTCTTGATGTCGGCAAACTTGGCGCCGCGTCCGTCCGAACCGCGGGGGTTGCAGAAGAATACAAAGTAGCCCTGACCGGCCAGCATCTGCATTTCATGCACAAACAACTCGCCCCAGGCCACGCAGGGGCCGCCATGCATCGAAAGCAGAGCCGGGTAGCTTTTGTGCTCGTCGAAGTCGATGGGCTTGATGACCCAGCCATCGATGTGGGTGCCCTGAGAGTTTACAAAACCGCAGTACTCCGGTTCGCCCACATACTTGCCGGACAGGGCATGGGTGTTGAGCCGGGTGAGCTGGCGGAGCTTGCCGTCCTTCCAGCTCCACAGTTCCTGGAGCTTGCCCTTCTTCATGGCAGTGAAGAGGACGGTGTCGCCGCAGACGGCAATGCCATCCACTGCTCCATCGAAGGGGAAGAGCACCTCCATGGTGCCATCCGGTCCCAGCAGCTTGGGGAAGCAGGTCTTGGCCTCGGTGGAGAGGTAGAGGAGCTTGCCCTGGTATTCTTCCAGCGAGGCAGAGCTGCCGTACCGGCAATCGGTGGAGATGTTGCAGCCGATGGTGAAGTCGTTGTCCAGGATCTTTTCCAGCTTGCTGCCCTTGAGGAGGTACCAGTCGTTCTTTTCGGTGCCGCCCATCTTGTCACAGAAGGAGGCTGCCACATACAGCTCGCTGCCGGCGCATTTGATCTGGCCGATGCGCATCCGGTCCTGGGGGAGCAGCTCCTGCACCTTGCCGGTGGGTACATCCAGCTCGTACAGGCCGCTCTTCTCCAGCTTCATCTGGGTGTAAGCTGCGCCGGTGTACCACACTGTTTTGCCGTCAGCCGAAACGGCGGTGCTGCCCAGGGCAAACTTCTCTTCGGTGATGCGCTTGCGCTCGCTGGTTGCCTTATTATAAAGGTAGAGGGCGTCCCGGTGGCCGCTCACATAGCCCACACCATTATCCCAGAAGGGCAGTTCGCCGATTTTGATGTAGTCCTCTTCGGCCTTGCGCTCCTCCTCGGTCATCTCCTCGGGGTAGTTGGTGTCGATGTCGGCATTGACCAGATAGAGGTCGCCGCAGAGCTTTTCCAGCTTGTTCACCGGCCAGGGCAGGGTGAAGGCAGGCTCGGTTTTTCCGGTATCCAGCTCCAGATACTCATAGTCGGTGGTGCGGGGCTTTTTGCCGGGCTTCTGGCAGAGCAGGGTACCGGCCTTTTCAAACAGGAAGGCGCCGGCCTTGCCGTGGCTGGTGAGCTTTTCAGCCTTGCCGGTGAGGGGGTCCACCTGCCACAGGTTCTTCTTGTATCCGTTGGATCGGGTATCCTGGACTGCCACCGCAAAGACAGCCCGGTTTTCAAACGGGGAAACACTGATTCCTGACAGGAATCGGTATCCCAGTAGATCTTCCATGAGGATCGGATTCATACTATTCCCTCCATGTATATTCATTAGTTTTATACATTTGCTTATGCATACAACAAAAAATCCGCAGGAAATTTTGCATGGTCTATGCATATATGCATAAGCAGCTGCTCCAGCCGTCCAAAATTGAGGATAAAATGGCTATAACAGCGGTTTACACTGTGGATTGTACCACGAAGCCCAAAAAAAAGCAAGCGGAAAGTACATGATTTGTTGAATATTTATTCAAATAAA
>CAKWRB010000052.1:0-3313 GCA_934845495.1 uncultured bacterium | reverse complement strand
ATTATATATAACATAAATTCGCAACCACACTGCATAATTATTCAAACTGGAGGTAGTTCAGTGTTCCGTTATACACTCAAGCGTCTGGCGGTGGGAGCACTCACCCTGGCAGCGCTCGCAACCATCACATTTTTCCTGATGAAGATCATTCCCGGTTCTCCGTTCGGCGGTCAGCTGGCCCAGCTCTCCCCGGAGGTGCGGGAGATGCTCTATGCCCAGTACAACCTGGATAAGTCCATTCCGGAGCAGTTCATGATCTACCTGCAGAATGCCATCACCGGTGACTTCGGCGATTCGATGACCCGTAAAGGCACCGCCGTGACCGACATCATTGCCCGGTGTCTGCCGGCCACCATCAAGCTGGGTCTGGCAGCCTTCACCATTGCCATCACCGTCGGTGTGACCCTGGGCATCGTTGCTGCCTTTACCAAGCGCAAGTGGGTGGAAAACCTGGTGATGTTTGTTGCCACCATCGGCATCAGCGTTCCCAGCTTCCTGTACGCCATGCTGCTGATGATCGTCTTTGGCGTCATGCTTGGCTGGCTGCCCATCATCGGCCTCAAGACCCCGCTGCACTACATCATGCCGGCCTTCTCGCTGGCGCTCTATCCGATCTCGATGATCACGCGATTGGTGCGGACCAGCATGAAAGAGGTCATGAAGCAGGACTACATCGTTCTGGCCCGGTCCAAGGGCACCCCGACCATCAAGGTGATCCTGGGCCATGCCCTCAAGAACTGCCTGATCCCGGTGGTGACCTATGCCGGTCCGCTGCTGGCCTTCCTGATCACCGGTTCCTTTGTCATCGAGAGCCTGTTCTCCATTCCCGGCATCGGCTCGGAATTCGTGAACAGCGTCACCAACCGCGACTACACCATGATCATGGCACTGACCATTCTGTTTGGTTCATTCATCATTATTGTCAATATCCTCACTGACCTTCTGGTGGCTTTGATCGACCCGAGAGTCAAGCTGGAAAAGAAAGCCTCGTAAAGAAGGGAGCTGGAGAGAAAAAATGGATACTATGGAAACAATGGAACTCACTCCCGATCTGTTCGAGCCGCTGGACAGTGCGGAAAAGAACAGCGAATTCATTGCGGCAGAGCCCCGCACCTACCTCAGCGATGCCTGGCACCGGTTCCGGGAGAACAAGCTCGCCCTCTGCGGCCTGGTCTTTCTGGTACTCATGGTGGCCCTGGCCATTGTGGTGCCGATGGTATCGCCCTACACCTACGACGGCATGGATTACACCGCTGTAAACCTGCTGCCCTGCCTGGAGCATCCGCTGGGCACCGATAAGTTCGGACGGGATATCCTGGTGCGTGTGATGTACGGCGCCCGGATCTCACTGATGATCGGTTTCTCCTCGGCGCTGATCTGCCTGGTGATCGGTGTGGCCTACGGCGGATTTTCCGGCTACATCGGCGGCAAGACCGACATGGTGCTCATGCGCATCGTCGATATCCTCTATGCCATTCCCAACCTGCTGCTGGTGATCCTCATCATGCTGGTGTTCGGCTCCAATGTCACCTCCATCATGATCGGTATCTGTCTCACCTCCTGGATCGGCATGGCCCGTATGGTCCGGGCGCAGGTGATGAGCCTCAAGGAGCAGGAGTTTGCCCTGGCTGCCTATGTGCTGGGCGCTTCCAAAACCCGGATCCTCTTTAAGCATTTGGTCATCAACTGCATGGGCTCTATCATCGTCAATGTGACCCTGCTGGTGCCGTCCGCCATCTTCACCGAGGCCTTTCTGAGCTTTGTGGGCATCGGCATCTCGGCTCCGGCTGCCAGCTGGGGCACCCTGGCCAACGAAGCCCGCAGCCTCATCGAAAGCTCCAATCCCATCCAGATCATCTGGCCGATCCTGGCTATCTGCCTGACCATGCTGTCGCTCAACTTCATCGGCGATGGTGTCAGCGATGCCTTTGACCCCAAGAAGAAGTAGGAGTAGCGTGTTATGAGTTTGTTGGAAATCAAAAACCTCACCACCAGCTTTGCCACCGAACAGGGCAAGGTGCAGGCAGTGCGCGGCATCAGCCTCTCGGTGGATCAGGGCGAGATCGTCGGCATCGTAGGCGAATCCGGTTCGGGAAAAAGTCAGTCGATGTACTCGGTGATGGGGCTCCTGAGCGAAAACGGAACCGTTGAGGACGGCTCCATTCTCTTTGACGGCCAGGAGATCAGCCCGGCCCGGTTTGAAGGCACTGCCGCCGCCCACGAAAAGCTGATGGAGAGCATCCGCGGCAACAGCATGGCAATGATCTTCCAGGACCCCATGTCCTTCCTCAACCCGGTGCTGACCATCGAAAAGCAGCTGGTGGAGCCGCTCCGGAACCATAAAAAGATGTCCGCTGCGGAACTGCATCAGAAGGCGGTGGAGCTGCTCACCCAGGTGGGAATCCCCTCTCCGGAGGAGCGCCTCAAGCAGTATCCGCATCAGCTGTCCGGCGGTATGCGCCAGCGTGTGATCATTGCCATCGCACTGGCCTGTGACCCCAAGCTCATCATCGCTGATGAGCCCACCACCGCCCTGGATGTGACCATCCAGGCCAAGATCATCGAACTGATCAAGGAACTCAAGGAAAAGACCGGTTCGGGCGTGATTCTCATCACCCATGACCTGGGTGTTGTAGCCAGTGCCTGCAGCCGGGTGTACATCATGTATGGCGGCAAGATCGTGGAGACTGGCCTTTCGGACGAAATCTTCTATCAGCCGGCACACCCCTATACCAGCGGCCTGCTGGCCTGTGTAAACAATCCCGAGGAGGACAATGAGCTGCGGCCCATTCCCGGTTCTCCGCCGGACCTCATCAAGCCGCCGGTTGGCTGCCCGTTCGTGGACCGCTGCGATAAGGCGATGAAGATCTGCAAGCTGAAGATGCCCCCGGAGTGGAATCTGAGCGACACCCATGTGGTGCGATGCTGGCTCACCGAAAAGCCGGCCTTTGAGAAGGAGGGAGAGTAAATGGAAGAGACTCCGATCCTGAAAGTGGAGGGCCTCAAGACCTACTTCCCGGTAGGCGGTGGCCTGTTTGGAAAAAAGCAGACCGTCAAGGCGGTCAACGATGTCACCTTTGAGGTGATGGAACACGAGACCTTTGGCCTGGTAGGTGAATCCGGCTGCGGCAAGAGCACCCTGGGCCGCACCCTGGTGAAGATCTATGAGCCCACCGAGGGCAAGATCGAGTTCATGGGCAAGGATATCACCAAACTCACCGGCAGCGAAATGCAGGACTTCCGGCGCAATGTGCAGATGATCTTCCAGGACCCCTATGCCTCGCTGAATCCCCGCTTTACGATTTCTCAGATC
>CAKWRB010000051.1 GCA_934845495.1 uncultured bacterium | reverse complement strand
CTGCTCCGGTATTCATCGGCCAGCAGGATGCTCTTTTCGTCCAGCAGTTTTTTCAGCAGCTTGGCCGCCTCGGCCGAAGTAACATGGTACTTCATTCCATACCCCTCCATTCTTCTTTCACAATTTAGGTACAAACGGTTCCAATTGAGGTTTAAGCCTGCTCTGCATCGGCCGGACGGCGGCGAAGCAGAGCGACAGGGTTCACTTCCATCAGCAGGAGCGACAGGAAGATGATGGTTCCGCCCACCACCAGGTTGATGGTGACCGGCTCATATCCCAACAGCACCGAGAAGATGCTGCCCAGCAGTCCTTCGCAGCCGAGAATGATAGCTGCCCGTGCCGGGGAGGTGTGCTTCTGCGCATAGGTCTGGGCAAAAAAGGCAAAAGCTGTGCTGAGCAGTGCCATATAGAGGACCGGCGCCCAGCCGGCTGCAAAGTCAGCCTCGGCAATCTGCGGCAGCTCGAACACAAGGGTGTAGATGCTGCCCAGGCATCCGGCGGTGAGCATCTGCAGGAAGGTGAGCTTTTTTACATCGATGCGGCCGGCGACCCAGCCCAGATAGGAGATGTGCAGCGAAAATGCCACGGCACAGCACAGCACCAGCAGATCTCCAAAGCCCAGCTGCAGGCCCTGTCCCGGTGTAATGGTGAGTACCAGCGCCCCCACCAGGCACCCCAGTGCCACCAGCAGCATCTTGCGGGTGGGTCGCTGGTGGAAGAAGGCCCAGCTCAGGAACGGCACGATGATGACATTCAGCGAAGTGAGAAATGCCGAGTTGGAGGGGGTGGTCATGCTCTGCCCCATCACCTGGAGCAGGAAAGCCATTCCCAGTATCAGCCCGGCCACACAGCCCAGCAGGGCATCCCGTGCCGTAATGGTGCGCATCTCCTTACGGAAGATGATCCCCATCACCAGCGCAGCGATAAGAAAGCGCAGTGCCACGATCAGCCCGGAGCTGAGGTTGGCATCGATTGCCATCTGGGTCACCGGGAATCCCAGGCCCCAGATCAGTGCCACCGATGCCAGCATCAGATCCGAAACCAGCGCAACCTTATTTTTCTCCATAGACGACCTCCGTATAATTCGAAATTGCTCCATACCGGCTCAAAAAAGCCGCCCGGTCTGTATACGGACGGCAAAGAAGCCAGCCATGGATGGGTGATTTCACCCTGCAATCCTATTTTATCAAAGGGTCTGGTGTTCCACAACCCCCTGTACCACCACAACTCCCTGTGTTCCAAGAGAAATTACTCCCCATTTCTTGTGGTTTTTCTACCTATCGTTGCCTGCAAAACCCCCGGCCCCAATAGATAGGGGCTGTCCCATTTTGATATAATAACAAATTATATTACATATCAAATATATATACTTTACTTATGCTATCCCCTTGTTGTATAATATCAGTGGCGAAAAGAGCCAACTGATTCGTTCCACAAGATTTTTACTGATAAAAAAGGAGTATACCGTTATGCAGAGGACTATTGGTACTGTTTCCCGCGGCGTTCGCGCACCCATTATCCGTCAGGGCGATGACATTGCCCAGATCGTGATCGACTCGGTGCTGGAGGCCGCCAAGGCTGAAAACATCACCCTGCGTGATCGGGATGTCATCGCTGTCACCGAGGCTGTGGTGGCCCGCGCTCAGGGCAACTATGCCTCCATCGATGATATTGCCGCCGATGTTCACCAGAAGTTTGGCAGCAACACCATCGGCCTCATCTTCCCGATCCTGAGCCGCAACCGGTTCAGCGTCTGCCTGAGCGGTATCGCCAAGGGCGCTGCACTGGGCGGCGGCAAGATCGTGCTGATGTTCAGCTACCCTTCTGACGAAGTGGGCAACCCCCTGGTGAGCCTGGATGCTCTGGACGAAAAGGGTATCGATCCCTGGACTGATGTACTGGATCTGGCCCGCTACCGCGAGCTGTTCGGCGAGAACAAGCACCCCTTCACCGGCGTGGACTATGTGGCCTACTACTCCGACCTGATCCGTGCCGAGGGCGCCGAGGTCGAGGTCATCTTTGCCAACGATCCCCGCGAGATCCTCAAGCACACCAAGCATGTACTGACCTGCGATATCCACTCCCGTGCCCGCACCAAGCGCCGTCTGAACGCTGCCGGCGCCGAGCTGGTCTGCGGTCTGGACGATATCCTCACCGCTCCGGTAAACGGCAGCGGCTGCAATGAGAAGTACGGCCTGCTGGGTTCCAACAAGGCCACCGAAACCACCGTCAAGCTCTTCCCCAGAGAGTGCCAGGATGTCGTTCTCAAGATTCAGAAGGGCGTTGCAGATGCAACCGGTGCCCATGTTGAGGCCATGGTTTACGGCGACGGCGCCTTCAAGGACCCGATTGGCGGCATCTGGGAGCTGGCTGACCCGGTGGTATCCCCTGCTTACACCGCCGGTCTGGAAGGCCGCCCCAACGAGCTGAAGCTCAAGTACCTGGCAGACAACGACTTTGCCGATCTGAGCGGTGAAGCTCTGCAGGAGGCCATCCGCAATTCCATCCGCGCCAAGGACGAAGATCTGGTGGGCAATATGGCTTCGGAGGGCACCACCCCCCGCCGCCTGACCGACCTGATCGGTTCGCTCTGCGACCTGACCTCCGGCAGCGGCGACAAGGGTACCCCCATCATTCTGATCCAGGGTTACTTCGACAACTACGCTGAATAATTTCTCCCCTATTATAAAAAGACAGCCGGGCCTTGTTGGTCCGGCTGTCTTTCTGCTATCGGGCATCGGCCCGGTCAAACTCGCTGATGATTGTACGGGCACAGCCGACCGGAGAGTACTCCCAACGGTCGATGTGGTCCCCCTGGACAAAATAGGTCATCGGCTGGGGTGTGCCGGGCTGGTCAAAGCTGTCCACCAGGATCAGCTTCACCTTCATACGGGCGGGGTTGAGGCTTTTTACCGTCACAGCGGCATGCTGGCCCGGCCGCACGCCGGGACGGGGTTCGGTCAGCCCGGCCAGGTTGGGGGTCAGCTCGATAAAGATGCCGTAGTCCTCCACCGACCGCACGATCCCCGGAACCGTATCCCCCACATGGAAGGCCGCTGCATTCTCCTCCCAGGTGCCCAGCAGCTCCCGGTGGGTCAGGGTGATCCGCCCCTTGTCGTCCCGGCCACGGACCACCACCCGGATCTCCTCCCCCACCCGGAACCGGTCGGCTGGATGGGCGATTCGGGAGACCGAGATGGCATCGATGGGCAGCAGCGAGGCGATTCCGCAGCCGATGTCCACAAAGCAGCCAAAGGGCTCCAGGTGGGTCACCCGTGCATCGATGATATCCCCGGCGATCCGGGTGTTCAGGTACTCCTCCCGGCAGTGCTGCTGAGCTCGTCTACGGCTCAGGATCGGGCGCAGGCTACCGTCCGGCTGGGGTTCAAACCCGATGACCACAAAGCACACCGGTTTTCCCACCCGAGTGATGAGGGCGATGTCCCGGGTGGAGCCATCCTCCATGCCCATCGCCCCTTCGCTGTGGGGGATCACCCCCTGGATTCCGCCCAGATCCACCAGGAGATCCCGGTGGTCGGCGCTGACGCGAATCCCCCAGCCCTCCAGGATCCTCTCCTCTGCCATGGCCTCCTGAAGGCCGCCGATGGAGGCACAATACCGCCGATTGATCGCCCGGCCGATTTTCCGGCCCTCCGGTTCGTAACAGTTCATCTTTCCCATTCCTCCTGTGTGATAGTCCCGCAGCGGAAAATTCCCGCTGTTTTCCTTGGCTGATTCCATGTATATTCAGCGCCTCTGCAGGTCATTCGCCAGGAGCAAAATTTTTTCAAAACTTTTGAAAAAACCTGTTGACAAAATCGGCATATGTTGTTATAATGATAAAGCTGTCAGTAAGCGATGCCCGATTGTGTAAAGGTAGCACGACAGACTCTGACTCTGTTTGTCTGGGTTCGAATCCTAGTCGGGCAACCACAGCAAAGAAAAAGCACGGTTTATACCGTGCTTTTTTGTTTTATCCGAACTCTTTTCCGGCAGCCGCCGTTCATCTTTTCCCGACGCTCCCCATAGACTGGGAGGAACAGGAGATGATGCCCATGAATCTGTACCGGAAACTGCGCTCCCGGCTATTGGTGGTGACTGCCATGCTGGCAATGGGCGCGGTGATGCAGTCGGTCCAGTCGTCCCTGCCGGCTGCAGCTGCTGCGCCGACCCCACTGGAACCCCGGACAGTCTATCTCACCTTTGACGACGGCCCCAGCCGCAACACCGCAGCCATTCTGAAGGTTTTGCAGGAGGAGGGCGTTCCCGCCACCTTCTTTGTCACGCTGGCGGAGCGGGAGCAGTATCCCGATGCCTATGCCGCCCTCTGTGAAAACGGCTGCCGGGTGGCGCTGCACTGCGCACATCACGATTATTCCCGGCTCTACCAAAGCCCCCGGAGCTACCGGGCCGACCTGCTGGAGCTGGAAACCGGTCTGCAGGAACTGGGGATTCCCTACGAGCGGCTGGTGCGCCTGCCCGGAGGCAGTCTCAACACCCGAGTGACGCCGAAAACACTGGAGCAGATCCTGGACGGGCTAAAACAGGACGGCTACACCATTTTCGACTGGACCGTCACCTCCGGAGACGATGGCGCCGAAGGTCAGTCGGTTCCAGTCCCCTCTGAAACAATCGTCCAGACTGCCCTGGAGCGGGGCCGGGGGCAGCTCTCCCCGGTGGTCCTCCTCCACGACAGCCACCCATTTACCACCACCCCGGAGGCCGCCAGGCAGCTTATCCGGGCGTATAAGGCAAAAGGCTACCGCTTTGGTGTGCTCACCACGGAGATGGAGTCGCTGGTCTTGGTTGACCTGTGGGAAAACCTCTCCCGGAAATGAGAATTTTTTCCGAGAGCTCCCGGAACGATTGCAGCCCTCCCCCTGGAAATGCTATACTGAATACAGAATGCAGTAGCATGAGGAGGGAAAGCATGAGTATCAAATTTGTCAACACACCGTCTTTGGAGGGCATGGATGCCCAGATTACCCCGGTGGTGGGGGAAAATCCCCTCTGCCGGATCCCGTCGGTGCGGGCACTCTACACCGCTGTGAGCCGTCAGGAGCTGATGAGCCAGAAACCCGGCACCGTACAGGGTTTTGTGCTGGCCTTTGAGGAAGGGCTCAAGAACATCGTCTTTGCCAATCTCGACTGCCGGCACGACCACTTCAAGCTGGTGAACACCGTGGCCGAGGCCGTCCGCACCGCTGTGGAGATGCACTCCAAAAACATCTTTGTCCCGGTAGGGACCGACTTTTCGGACGAGGAGGTCTCGCTGATCTGCCAGGGGTTGATGATCGGCGCCTACCACTTTGACCTGTACAAGAGCGAAAAATCCCCCAGGGTGCGCTTCACCGTCTACTCCGAGCGGGATTACTCCGCCGCGGTCCAGAACGGCAAGATGCTGGGTGAATGCACCAACCTGGCCCGGGACCTGGTGAACACCCCCGGCTCGGATATGACCCCTGCCATACTGGCCCAGAAGGCCGCAGCACAGGCCGAGCTGTGCGGTGTCAAGTATGAGATCCTCAACGAATATGACATCGAAAAACTGGGGATGGGCAGCTTCCTGGCAGTGGCCCGCGGCAGTGCCAATCCACCCCGGCTGATTGTACTGCGCTACCAGGGCGACCCGGAGAGCGACAGCACCGTGGTGCTGGTGGGCAAGGGCATCACCTTTGATACCGGCGGCTACGACATCAAGGACGACGAGAGCATGGCCACCATGAAGTCGGATATGGGCGGCGCCGCCGCTGTGATCGGGGCGCTGCTGGCCATTGCGCGATCGGGCATCAAGGCCAATGTCACCGCCGTGGTGGCTGCCTGCGAAAACCGCGTCTCGGGCAATGCCTACCTGCCTGGCGATGTGCTGCGCACCATGTCGGGCAAAACGGTGGAGGTCATCAACACCGATGCCGAAGGCCGCCTGACCCTCATCGACGCCGTCACCTACGCCGTCCAGAAGGAAAATGCCTTTGCAGTCATCGACATTGCCACCCTCACCGGTGGGCAGGTGGTTTCGCTGGGGTACCGGTACTCCGCCCTGATCAGCGACAGCAAGGTGCTCACCGAAATGATCCAGAAGGCCTCGGCTGCCTGTGGTGAAAAGGTGTGGCAGATGCCGGCGGACGAGATCTTCCTGGAGCCGCTGAAAACCTCCACCATCGCCGACTACCGCCACATCGGCAGCAAGGGCGGCGGCACCATTTCCGCCGGTCTGCTGATCCGGGAATTTGCCGAGGGGCGGCACTTTGCCCACCTTGACATTGCCGGCCCGGCCTACCTGGAGAGCGAGCTTCCCGGCTGGGAGACCGGTGCCACCGGCTACGGTGTGCGCCTGCTCTACCAGACCCTGCGCCTGCTGGCAGAATAACCCATTCCAACCAACAAAAGAACCCCCTGAAGGACCATTCCTTCAGGGGGATTTTTCATTCCTCGGCCGCAGGGTCCGGCAGGGGGATTTGTTTTTTTCGGTGATCTGCTTTTTCTGGCAGTGTTTCCAGCAATCTGCGGGCGGTCAGGCTCAGCGCACCGGACAGATTGGCCAGGTACAGCACCTGCGAAAACAGGTCATCGCCACAGCAGCCCTGCATATTGTCGCAGATTGATTCCACCAGTTGCTCCTGGCTGAGCTTCATCCGCTCAAAGGCCTCAAACCGGGTATGGATCGCTTCGGCCTTGTACCCATCTTCGGCGGAAAACTCCGGGCTGGCAGCAAAGAGCCGTCCGACCTCCTCCAGCGACAGACTCTGCTTGAGCGCCTGGATCAGGGTGATCACCAGCAGGTGCTCGGGGGTGTACTTCTTCCCCACCGGCTTCTGCAGCAGCCTGGCCTTGGAGTAGTTGTTGATGATGGTTTTAGTAATGGTTTTTTCTCCTGCCTGGAACCGCTCCTCCAGCAGGGCCAGCACCTGATCCATATAGAGATCCAGCGGTGGCAGCTCCCCTGTGTGCAGCGGGGTGGTATCCATATTGGTCCGCAGCTGTTCCATCAGTTCCTGTTCCGACATTTGCTTCTCTCCTCCCTGTCTGTTCCGGGTCTTTTCTCTCCGGGGCGGTTGTGCCAACGGCATATTCCATATCCCACTGGGTATATTATATCTTATCATGTCGAAAAACGCAATAAGTAGTTTACAAAACTATATAATAGAGTTATAATGTCCACAGATAAACAGAAAGGAGAACAGTCGATGCTCTGGTACCATTCATTTCAATCCGCACGGGAACCGATGAACAGCTACACCCACTTTCTCGGGGCGCTGCTGTCCCTGATTGGGCTGCCCCTGTCGGTGCTGCTCTATTTTGCCAAAGGCTCCGGGGAACCGCTGCGGCTGCTGGCCGCCCTGATCTTCTGCTGTTCCACCCTGGCGCTTTACACCACCAGCTGTGTCTACCATTTCAGCCATGGCACACCGGCCCACCTCAACCACCTGCGCAAGTTGGACCACTCGATGATCTATCTGCTCATCGCAGGCAGCTACACCCCCATGCTCATGTCCTTCTATCCCCGGCAGGAGGCATTGATCTTCAGTCTGATCCTGTGGGGCATTGCCGCTGTGGGCATTGTCATCAAGGTGTTCTGGTTCCTGCCCCGGTGGGTGTCCACCGCCATCTATCTGCTGATGGGCTGGTCGATCCTCTTTGACCTTGGCCCCCTGGCCCAGGCCCCCACCGGCGCCATTGCGCTGCTGGCAGCCGGTGGCATCAGTTACACCATCGGCGGCGTGATCTACGGCCTGAAAAAGCCCGACCTCTTCCGCTCCTTCGGCTTCCACGAACTGTTCCACTGCTTTGTACTGCTGGGTTCGGTGCTGCACTATCTGGTGGTTGCAATCTACATTCTGTAAAAATTAAGCCTTGTAATATAATTTCTAATACAAAGTGCCCCAAAAAGAGCAGCCGATTCCTTCCTAACGGAACCAGCTGCTCTTTTATAGAATACTATTTGTAATATCAGTCCAAATCATCACGCATATTCGGGATGGGAGCCGGCTTCTGTCGTTCTTCAGCACAGAGGCCAAAGCTCAGGCAATCCACAAACACTCCACTGGCCAGACGGCACATGCCCCGGTGCAGTCCCTCCTGCTGCAATCCCAGATGGCGCAGCAGGGCCGCCGAAGCCTGGTTCTGGCTGTCGCAGAAGGCTTCGATGCGGTGCAGACCCACCCGGTCAAAGCCGTAGTCCAGCACCGCCTGTACGGCTTCACTGCCGTATCCCTGCTTCCAGAAGGCCGAACCCAGGCTGTACCCCAGCTCTGCCCGTTCGTCCATCGTATCCCGGATGGTCAGGCTCACGCCGCCGATGACATCTCCATGGCTTTTGCGGGTGATGGCCCAGTGCAGGCAATAGGGGTCGCTGTACTCCCTTACCCAACGCAGCACCACCTGCTCGGTGATGAGCGGATAACTGTGGGG
>CAKWRB010000050.1:7735-8433 GCA_934845495.1 uncultured bacterium | reverse complement strand
GCCCAGATCCTCTCCGATTACATCGCCGAGAATGTGGCCCCCGAGTTCGACCGGGACTACAAGGTCTACGCCTCCCGCGGTGTGGTTGCCGATGTCTTTGAGCGGATTCTCGGGCGGCTGTAAGGCGAGGCGGGTTTGATGAAAACAAAGTCCGTTTCCAAGTTTGTGCTGCTCAGCTTGATCGGCGCGTTCCTGTTCTTCGTTCCGGTGAAGAATTCCAAGGTGCCGGTGGTGCTGCTCACCGATACCATCAAGGCCCTGCTGGGCTCTTCGCTGGGGCTGGTTGTGGTGATTTCCTGTACCCTGCTGGCATTGGGGCTGATCGGCGCCCGGATCTTTCACATCAAGGCGCTGGAACGGTATTACAACGGGGACCCGCTCATCAAAATGGGCTTTTTCCTGGCAAGTGCTGTCCTGGTGTGGATGGTCACGATGAATGTGAATCTGCCCTTTATCCGACATCCGGAAATCGGCGGCAAGATCCTCACCCTGGCCTCCACCGTATTCTTTACCATCGCCCTGGCCGGCACACTGGTGATCTTCATCATCCGTTCGGGCATCGTGGAATTTGTATCGGTACTGTGTGAGCCGATCATGCGCCCCATCTTCCGCCTTCCGGGAGAGGCAGCCATCAACATGATCTCCTCCTTTGTATCCTCGGCATCGGTGGGTGTGTACTTCACCGAACAGTATTACAC
>CAKWRB010000050.1:1456-7725 GCA_934845495.1 uncultured bacterium | reverse complement strand
GTATTACACCCAGAAGGCCTATACCACCCGGCAGGCCTGCGCTGTGGTGACCAACTTCAGCGTGATCAGCGTGGGATACATCGGTGTGCTGGCCTCCATTGCCGGCATCGAAAACCAGTACGGCATTCTGCTGATTGCCAGCTTTGTCCTGGTATTGGTGATGGGTGCGATCATGATTCGCATCCCACCCCTTCCCCTGATTCCGGATACCTGCATCGATGGTTCTGCTCCGGAGGTCACCATCCGGAAGATGCGCTTTTCCGAGCGGTTTCGCCTGGCAGTGGAACAGGGGGCTGCCCGCAGTGAGGAGTTCACTGCCCAGGCCTTCTTCCAGAACTTCCTGCAGGCACTGAAGTTCGCCCAAAAGACCATTGGTGTCATGGTGCCCACTGTGATGCTGGTGCTCACACTGGTTTACTATACCCCGGTATTCCAGTGGATCGGCGCACCCCTGGCTCCTGTTCTGGGGCTGTTCGGTGTGCCGGATGCAGCACTGGCTGCCCCCAGTGTCCTCATCGGCATTGTGGAGATCAGCCTGCCCAGCATCCTGATTTCGGGTACCGGCGCCTGTGCTGCCGCTGCCTTCTTTGTGGTTCAGCTCTCCATTGTCCAGATCATCTTCTTCTCAGAGTGCGGCAATGCCATTCTCAGCTCCAAGATCCCCCTGGGCGTGGGTAAACTGATCCTTATCTTCCTGATGCGCACTGCCATCGCCATTCCGCTGGTGGCTCTGCTCACCCATCTGATTTATTAAGAGGTGTTTCACCATGGAAAAAGCAACAAACCGCGATGTCATGCGCTTTGCCGTGCTGGGACTCATCGGTGTGTTCCTGTACTTTATCCCGGTTTCCGGCTCCAGCGTTCCCGTCGTGCTGATCGTCAACTTCATCAAGGGCATCCTCGGCGACAACCTCAAGTATGTGGTGCTGTTCGCCCTGGCCCTGCTGGTTGCCATCATCATCGGCGCACGGTTCTTCAAAAACGAGGCCTGTGCCCGGTATCTGGGCAATGTTTCCACCTACAAGCAGATCCACTACTGTGTGGCCCTGCTGGTGGTCCTGGCTGTGTGGTTCCAGCTGCCGCCGGCTGCTATCTTTGCCGATCCCCAGATCGGCGGCCAGGTCCTGGCCCTGGCTGGCACTGTTATGTCCACCGTATCCATCTGCGGCTGGTTCATCGTATTCGTACTCAAGTCGGGCATCGTTGAGTTCTTCGGCACCCTGCTGGAGCCTCTGATGCGCCCCCTCTTCAAGATGCCCGGTGCTGCCGCCGTCAACTGCCTGTCCTCCTATGTGGTCAGTGCAGCGGTGGGTGTTTACATGACCGACCAGTACTATGAGAGCAAGGTATACACCCGGCGCGAAGCCACCGCAGCTGCCGTCTGCTTCTCCACCATCTCGGTGGGCTACATCGGCGTTCTCTCCTCCATTGGCGGGATCGAGAACATGTACGGCACCCTGCTGCTGATGACCTTTGTGATGGTGTTCCTGCTGACTGTGATCACCGTTCGCATCCCTCCGCTGTCCCGGATTCCCAACACCTACATCGACGGCACAACCGAACCGGCTGGTGCAGGTGTTTCCCAGAAGGGCAGCCGCTTCCAGCGCGCTGTCAACGCCGCTGCTCTGCGCAGCCGTGACTTCACCCTGGCAGAGTTCGGCAAGAGCCTGGTTTCTGCCCTGAAGTTTGCGCAGACCATCATCGCATACATGATTCCCATCGTGATCGTGACCCTGTCGCTGGTACATCTCACTCCCCTGTTCACCTGGCTGGGCAAGCCCATTGCCCCGCTGCTGAGCCTGCTGGGGCTGCCGGATGCCGCCGCTGTTGCTCCGGCTGTACTGCTGGGCTTCATCGAAGTAAGCCTGCCTGCCATCTCGGTAAGCACCGGTGTGGCTGCCCAGAGCGTGTTCTTCGTTGTAATGCTCTCCATCAGCCAGATCATCTTCATGACCGAAGCCGGCAATGCCATGCTCGGTTCCAAGATGAAGATCAGCTTCGGCGACCTGATCATCAACTTCGTTGTGCGCACCCTGATCTGCATTCCGATCATTGCGCTGTTCTCCCACTTGCTGTTCTAATGCTTTCCTGCTAAGATAGAAACGAAACAGCAAACCGATCTTCGCACCAGAAAGACAAATCCCCTGGGATTTGTTTTTTTGGGCGGTGGTGATACTTTCAAAACTATAATGAGGTGTTTTGTCATGAAAAAGATTCTCTCTGTGCTGCTGGCATCGGTGATGATGCTCTCGCTGGCAGCCTGCTCCAACCAGCCCACCGAGGAAAAATCCTCCTCAGAATCCTCCAGCAAACAGACCGCTTCCCTGGAAACCACCTATCCCGTGACCCTGACCGATGCCCTGGGCCGGGAGGTGACCATTGAAGAGGAGCCTGAGCGCCTGGTGAGCGGCTACTATATCACCACCTCCTACCTGACAGCCCTGGATCTGGAGGATAAGCTGGTGGGGATCGAGGCCAAGGCCGGCACCCGGGAGCTCTACCAGCTGGCTGCGCCCGAACTGCCCAGTCTTCCCAATGTGGGCAGCCTCAAGCAGTTTAACCTCGAAACCTGTGTCTCCACCGAGCCGGATCTGGTGATCCTCTCGGCCAAGGTGCCAGAGGCCATTGCCAAGCTGGAGGAGCTGGGCATCCCGGTCCTTGCTGTAAACCCTGAAACCGAGCAGGATTTCAAGGAGACTATCTCGATGATCGGCACCGCCTGCAATGTACAGGAGCGCGTCAATGCCCTCACCGAAAGCTATGACAAGGTCATCGCCGACCTCTCCGCCAAGCTGGAGGGAACCGAGCCGCTCCGCGTCTACCTGGGCGGCAACAGCGCCCTGCTGGGCACTGCCGGTCCCGCCATGTTCCAGGATCTGCTGATCCGCAATGCCGGTGCTGAAAATGCAGCTGCCGAGCTCACCGACCCCTACTGGGCCACCGTATCCTACGAGCAGCTGCTGGCCTGGAACCCCGATGCCATTGTCCTGGCACCGATGGCCGAATACACCGTAGAAGATGTGCTGGCCGATCCGGCTCTGGCTGACCTGGATGCCGTCAAGAACGGCAAGATCTACGCCATGCCCAATGTGATCGAAAGCTGGGATTCCCCCATCCCCAGTTCCTGCCTGGGCTCGGTGTGGATGGCCTCGGTCCTCTATCCCGACGCTGTCTCCACCGAGGACTATAAGAAGGCCTGTGTGGACTTCTATCAGCAGTTCTACGGCTTCGATGCCGCCCCGGTGCTGTAACCTATGACCCGACACAAGTTCCTGTTTCCCTCCGCCCTTCTGATCCTGGCGGCTGCCATACTGCTCTCCCTCTGTGCCGGACGCTACCCCCTCACCCCTGCTGATCTGCTGGCCGGGGATCCAACCGCCTGGAAAGTGCTGACGATCCTCCGGCTGCCCCGCACCATCATGGCAGTGGCTGCCGGAGCCGGCCTGGCCTTTGCGGGCAGCGTTTATCAACTGCTGTTCCGCAACCCGTTGGCTGCCCCGGATATCATCGGGGTATCCTCCGGTGCCAGTGTGGGTGCCAGTGTTTCCATCCTCTTCTTCGGGGGCGGGCTGCTCATCAACACCCTGCTGGCCTTTACCGGTGGGCTTACCGCTGTGGGGCTGGCTCTGCTGCTGGCCCGGGGCGGCGACCGACGCAACACCGCCACCTTTGTGCTGGCAGGAATTGCAGTCAATGCACTGGCAGAAGCCATTGTAATGTTCTTAAAATACACCGCTGACCCCAATCAGCAGCTGGCGGCCATCGACTTCTGGACAATGGGAAGCATGGCTGGCATCATGCGGGATAAAATCCTGCCCACCCTGCTGTGCGTCCTGTTCTGCAGCGGACTGCTCTTCCTGCTCCAGCGGCAGATCACCCTGCTGGCCCTGGACCCGGACGAAGCAGCCCTGCTGGGGGTCAATGTGGAGCGGATGCGCTATCTGGTGCTGATCCTCGCCACGCTGACGGTGGCCTCCATCGTCAGTGTCACCGGGCTGATTGCCTTTATCGGCCTGCTGCCCCCCCACATCGCCCGCCTGCTGGACCGCCGGGGCGGCAGCCATGCGCTGGCACTCAGCGGTGTGATTGGAGCGGCCCTGCTTCTGCTGGCGGATTGTGCCGCCCGAACACTCAGCTCCAGTGAGATCCCCATCAGCATCCTCACCTCCTTTATGGGGGCACCCTTCCTGATCTGGCTCATTTCAAGGAGGGATTTGGTATGGCAATGATCGAATTGCGGCAGTTTTCCGCTGGATACCCCGGCCGGGAGTGGGCGGTCCGGAATGTGAACCTCGCCATTCAGCCGGGGGAAACTGTGGGGCTGATCGGCCCCAACGGCAGCGGAAAAACCACCCTGATCCGGGGCATCTGTGCCCGGATCCCGTTCAGCGGCAGCTGCTGCCTGGACGGAAAAACCCCTGCCAACGCCCGGGAACTGGCACAGATCGTCAGCCTGATCCCCCAGCGCACCAGCATCCTCTTCTCCATCCCGGTGCTGGATGTGGTGCTGATGGGCGCCAACAGCCGCCTGCCCCTGCTGGCCCAGCCCTCCGCTGCCCAGCGGCAGACGGCCCGGGATCTGCTGAGGCAGGTGGGCATGGCCGGTCGGGAGGAACAGGACTTCCTCACCCTCAGCGAAGGGCAGAAGCAGCTGGTGATCCTGGCCCGTGCCCTGCTTCAGGACACCCCGGTGCTGCTGCTGGACGAACCGGACAGCGCCCTGGACTACAACAACAAGCACCTGCTGCTGGACACCGTCCGGACCCTCTGCGGAAGCCGGGAGCGCACGGTGCTGCTGACCATGCACGATGTAAACCTCGCCATGCAGTACTGCACCCGCCTGATCCTTCTGAAGGAAGGGCAGCTGTGCGGCGATCTCCGGCCAAAAGATGCCGATGCCGGCAGCCTGACCGCTGCCCTGCAGCAAATCTACCCCGGCACCCGGGTGATTCGGGCAGACAGCCACTGGATCATGGTAAAGGAGGAACCGTCATGCACGAACAGATAAAGCTCTACCTCTGCAACGAGGAAGGGCAGCGCTTTTTCGGGGAAGGACCCTACCGGCTGCTGCGCTGCATCGAGCAGTGCGGCTCACTGCGGTCGGCGGCTCAGGAGATGAATATGGCCTACACCAAGGCCTTTCACCTGATCCGCCACGCCGAAGAGGAGCTGGGCTTCCCCCTCACTGAAAAAACCATCGGCGGCACCGGAGGCGGAGGCTCCCGGCTCACTGCCGAGGCAAAGGGACTGATGACACGCTATGAACAATACAAATCGGCCTGCACCCAGGCAGCTGCTCAGCTCTATGATGCATACTTTTCGGATTTCCGGGAAGCGCCACCTGCTGATCACCGGGCAGAAACAGATCGGTAAATCCACCCTGTGCAGCCTTCTCCGGGAGGAGAGGGCATACTGCGGGCTCCGAAGCTACGCCTGCTGGGGCAGCCGCCCCACCCCTGACCGCATCGAGATGCAGGATCTTGCCACCGGGGAGATCTTCCCCATCGGCACCCCCGGCACAGGCCGGATGGAGCCCATTCCGGAGGCGCTAAACACCCACGCAGCCGAAATCCTCCGGCAGATCCCCGACGGCAGCGAGGTAATGATCGACGAGGTGGGGTATCTGGAATCCTCCTGCCGCTGCTATGTCGATGAACTGGAGCGGCTGTTTGGCCGCTGCACCGTCACCGCTGTCCTCCGTAAGGACAGTACCCCCCTGCTGGACCGGCTGCGCTGCCGTCCGGATGTCTTTGTTTGGGATCTGGATCTGCACCAGCACCCCTGTCAGGTGGGCTGTGTGGTGATGGCCTCCGGCTGGTCCCGGCGGTTCGAGGGGGAAAACAAGCTGCTGCTGCCTGTAAATGGCAAGCCCATGATCCGGCACACCTTGGAAAAGCTGGCTGTCCTGCCGTTGGAACAGGTCACGGTGGTCTCCCGCTACCCGGCTGTCCGGAAGATGGCGGCGGAATACGGCTTCCAGGCACTGGATAATCCCCTGATGCTCCAGAGCGACACCATCCGGCTGGGGCTGGGCGAAATGTCCGGCATGGACGGCTGTATGCTCTGCGTCGCCGACCAGCCCTACTGCACCCGAGGGAGCATGGAGGCCCTGCTGCGGCTGTTCCGGGAAAATCCCGACCACATCTGCCGGCTGAGCTTCCGGGGGCAGCCCGGCAATCCGGCTATCTTCCCCCAGGCGCTCTTCGGGGAAATTGCAGCTCTCACCGGCGATACCGGCGCACGGGAAGTGATCCGGCGCTGCCCGGACC
>CAKWRB010000050.1:0-1446 GCA_934845495.1 uncultured bacterium | reverse complement strand
GAGCTCCACGACATCGACCGCCCGGAGGATCTGCCCGGCGCTTCCCCGGCCAATTAACCTGCAAAACGAAACCTCTTTGCCTGAACAGACACCGCTTGTACCGGCGGTGTCTATTTTTTATTTACAAGTCTTTTGCAATGTGCTATGCTGAAAACAGGAAAGATGTGGGAAATACACACAGATTCACGCCGACAAATCTGTGATTTTCCGAAACAAAACCTGTTATTTGCTGCACTGCAATAAAAAGCGAATGAAAGGATGCGATCGAATGAAACGACTTCTTTCCCTGATGCTGACCCTGTGCCTGTTGGCAGGCTGCACCTCGGAGCCCTCCTCAGTTCCGGAAGAGCCGGAGAGCTCCTCCAGCCAGAGCTCCAGCCTCCCGGACAAGGAATCGGAGAGCAGCTCCGAAAGCGAACTGGAGTCCAGTACAGCCCAGAGCAACCCTGCCCCTTCCCAGCCCGCTGTGACGCTGGCCTGGTGGCAGCAGGAGCTTTCCAATAAGAAGCTCATAGCCACCCCGGACCCGATACTGGGCTATGCTCCCTGCGGAACTCCGGATGGAACCTACTGGATTTATGACGACACACGCAAAGTGAGCTGGCTTGGATATGGTCTGTTTGCCCGGAGCAGTGATACTGCTGAAACCGCTCCAGTGGCGCTGATTCTGGACAGCGCCGTGGAAGCTGAGGACATCGGCCAGCCGGTGATGACCGACACCTTCTTTGAGATTGTTGGCAAGGACGATACCAAGCTCACCGGGCGGCTCTATGAGCAGGGCGTGGAACTCACCCGTTCCCTGCCCGGACAGGGCTATGGCGACAGTGTCAAGCTCAAGCTGAGCGACGCCGACCTCACCGCCATCAAGAACAATCTGACCAAGTTGGAAGCGGATTCGGATGAGTGGAGCACATACAGACCTGCCTGGCTGACCATGATGCGGGAAAGCCGCACAGAGACCATTACCTTCCGTGCTGTCACCGGGGAGGAGCGCACCTTTGATTCCTCTGACCCCTGGCCTTACTACGTCTATGACGAAATTCCGCTGATTGTCTCCTCTGCCGGCACCTTCACCGACAAGACCAGTCTGCCGGACAGCAGCCAGGTGACCGTCACTTTCAATAACGGCCTGGTCTACAACATCTATGCCAGTGAAACCCAGCTGCTGGTCACCACCAACGATACCGACCAGGGACTGCTCTATACCCTCCGCAGTCCCGGTGATGGCGAAAGCTATGGCCGGAATGCCAGCGGAAAGCTCAACCCACCCACCGGAAAGCCGGTAATCTATCTCTATCCTGAGGAGGTCACCGACTGCACCGTCACGGTGGACTACTCCCCCTTCACCTACACCTATCCCACCTACAACGATGGCTGGGAAGTGACTGCCTACCCGGATGGCCGCCTCATCAACAAGGCGGACGGCACCGAGCACTACTATCTGTT
>CAKWRB010000049.1 GCA_934845495.1 uncultured bacterium | reverse complement strand
GACTCGAACCCGCGGCCTCTTGGTCCCGAACCAAGCACGCTACCAAACTGCGCTATACCCCGACAACGCAAGAAACATTTTACCGTATCCAGCATGAATTGTCAAGAGCTGATTTGGAAAATCCCGCCGGTTTTCCGTAAAAATTTCAAACAGCGCGCTGTCCGGCAGCCTCTTCCGCCAGATGCACTGGCTGGGCAGCCAGGCAGTCCGCACAGATGCCGCTGAGCAGCAGCTGCCGGTCGTTGACCAGGAACCCTGTGGTGCGCATGACATTTCGGTCCAGCTCGGAGATCAGGGTGTCCTCCAGATCCAGCACCCGGCCGCAGCAGGTGCAGAGCAGATGGGCATGGGGGTCCACGCGGATGTCGAACCGGTCACCGCTGACCGGTGTGGCAATCCGCCGCAGGGTACCCTGCTCCACCAACTGGTTGAGGTTCCGGTACACGGTACCCAGGCTGATGTTGGGCTGCTCCTGCTTGACACAGTTATATACCATCTCTGCAGTGGGATGGTCCAGCTTTTCGTTCAGAGCGTTTAGGATGCTCTCCCTTTGGCGGGAGTATTTCATAGTAGATCACCTGAAAATAATTATAGTTATGATTCTTATTATTGATTATCATACTATATCCCCTTTGAAAAGTCAATTCCCCTTTGCATCTTTGCCCCGGCGCAAAAAAGCGGGCAGACCGGAAACCTGGTCTGCCCGCTTTTTATTTAGATGCGAAAAAGAGGGATCGGCTTACTTTACGATCTCGCCGAATACTTCGCCCTTGCAGTTGGCAGCATTGGCCTCATCGGTGTCGATGTGAACAGCAGTTGCGTAGTTGGAGCTAACGCGAACTACTACATCGCCGAAGATCAGGCTTCTCTCCTGGGTGTCAACCTTCAGGCTTACAACCTCGCCGTTGGAAACGCCCATCTCAGCAGCGTCCTCGGGGGTGGTGTGGATGTGACGCATGGCAACGATCACGCCCTCGCTCAGTTCTACTTCGCCGCAGGGACCTACCAGCTTGCAGGGAGCAGAGCCTTCCAGCACGCCGGACTCACGGATGGGGGCGTCGATACCGATGGAACGGGCATCGGTCAGAGACAGCTCAACCTGGGTCTGCTTTCTGGTGGGGCCCAGAACCGATACTCTTGCCAGAGTCTTCTTGGGGCCTACAACATCAACTCTCTCCTCGCTGGCGAACTGACCAGGCTGGGAGAGGTCCTTCTTCTTGTGCAGAACAGCGTCTGCGCCAAACAGAACCTTCAGGTGCTCATCAGAGAGATGAACATGTCTTGCACTGGTTTCAACAAGAATCTTCTTTGCCATAATACGATTTCCTCCATTTCAAAAACCACGGCAAATGCTGTCGCGGTGATCCTTAATTTTTTGGAACACCACTATTATACAACATCTCGCACAGCCCGACAAGTCAAACCGAAAATCCCGCCAGTTATTTTACATAAACTATACATCCGCCCCCATTGTGTCACAGAATCTGTGCGTTTTGTTCCTCTGCTGCCAGGGCTGCCAGCTTGCGGAGGTCCTCCTCCATCATCGGCTTATAGGAGGGATTGCGCAGCAGGGCAGCCGGATGGAAAGTGGCCATCACCAGCCGGCCGTTCCACTCCCGCAGCTCCCCGTGCTGCCGGGTGACCCGGAAGTGGGGATCAAACAGCTGCTGGGCGGCGATCCGCCCCACACAGAGGATGATCTTGGGGTCGATGGTCTCCAGGATCCGGTCCAGCCAGGGGCGGCAGGCCAGGCACTCCTCCGGCAGAGGGTCCCGGTTTTCCGGCGGCCGGCATTTGACGATGTTGGTGATGAACACATTCCGGTTCCGGGAAAGGCCCACCTGCTCCAGCATCTGATCCAGCAGCTGACCGCTGCGCCCTACAAAGGGCTTGCCCTGTTCGTCCTCGTTGCGGCCCGGGCCCTCGCCCACGATCACAATGCGGGAATTGGGCACCCCGGCCCCCAGCACCGCCTGGGTGCGTCCCTCACACAATCCGCAGTTCCGGCACTGCTGCAGTTCTTCCTGCATCTGCCGGAGTATGGCTGTCCGTGACATAACCTGCCTCCTTGCTGTAACTTACATTTCTGCTGTTCAGTATAGCATATCCCAGACGGAAAAGTCGATGCATTTCCCCCAAAAAGCCCCGGAGGGTGACCGATCGGGCTGCTTTTGAATAGGATGAACCATCATCCAAAAAGGAGGCTCCCCCATGGAATACACACTGGAGTGCCCGGAATTTTTTCTGCGCACCGAAACCTGCACCGGCCCCATCAGCCGGTTTGATGCCTTTCTTCTGGCCTCGGGACGGCAATGCCTGGCCCTGTCCGGGCTGTCAGCCGCCTGCTCTGCCCGGCTGCTGGCACGGCTTTCCGGGGAACTGAACCGATCCGGCATCCGGGTCCAGCCCATTCTCTCCCCCGATTTTCCCGGAAAGCCCGAAGCCCTGCTGCTCGACCAGCTGCTGATCCTGCCCGACCGGCTGCTCTCCTCCCCGGATGCCCGTTCTGCAGCCCGGCCCCTGCTGCTGCACCAGGCCCGCCCCAGCCAGGAAGCACTGGCACAGGCAGCTCTGCTGCGCCCCCACCGGGATCGCCTGCTCCGGCAGGGGCGGCTCTATCTGGCAAACGGCGCCGCTGCCCGGGAGGAGTGCCGGCAGGCGGTTCTGCCCGATACCGACCCCCGGAAGCTCCGGCGTCTGGGGGAACGGCTCATCGCCCAGGAGCTGGGGCCGGGGCAGTCCGCTGCGGTGCAGGAGTGCTCGCTCACCGCGCTGGGAGCCGCCGGACAGCAGATCGCTGACACACTTCCGACCGGGTGGCGGCTCCTGCGGCTGGAGGACCCCTACGCCGCCTTTGCCCCCGACCTGCTCCTCCAGCTTTCGGCAGCCGCCCGGGAACTCCGTCAGGGACAGCTGCTCTGCCGCTGCCCTCTCTCCCGGAACGGCGAGATCGAACACCTCTTCCTGCCAGAACTCCGGCTGGGCTTTGTCACCACCAACCACTTCCACAGCTTCCAGGAGGAGCCCCAACGGGTCATCAATGCCCGGCGGTTTGTCAGCGCCGCCACCCTGCGCCGGGAAAAGACTCTACTGCTGGAACAGAAGCGGCTGCAGCGCCAGAGCCTGACTGCCGCCAGCCGCTGCTTTGCCGAGTCCGGGCAGCTCGATGCGGAAATCGACTCCCTGCTGCTGGGCAGCCCGGAGGATACTTCGGCAGCGCTGGCGCAGGTACAGGAGGAGCTTTGCCGGCTGGGGGTCTTGTAAATCGCCGCCCTCCTGTGCTACAATCAGGCCAGAGGTGATACGATGCGGGGAAGCACACAAAAACTGACACTGGCAGGACGGGAGATCTCCCTCTACCTGCCGCCCAAAGCACTGCGCGGCACCCCCTGCCGCCTGCTGCTGGCTGCGGACGGGGAACTGCTCTTTGAGATCCTGACCCAGCTGGCCGGCACACTGGAAAACCGGATGGCCGAGGAAAACCGGGGACTGATCCTGGTGGGGCTGACCAGCCAGAACCGCGATGCCGACTACACCCCCTGGCCTGCGCCGGGGTTTGATGAGGAGTACCCCGACTTTCCCGGCAAGGCAGGGGAATACCTGCAGTGGATCGACCGGGAACTGCTCCCGGCCCTCCGGGAGCGCTGGCCCATCTCCGACCAGCCGGAGGATGTGGGGATCCTGGGATTCTCGCTGGGTGGGCTGCTGGCCTCCTATGCGCCCTTTGTCTCCCCCAGCTTCGGCTATGCCATGAGCCTGTCCGGCTCCAACTGGTACGAGGGCCTGATCCCCTTTTTCGCAGCGCACGACCCCCTCACCCCCTGCCGGTTCTTCCTCTCCTATGGAAGGGCCGAGGGTGCAGGCAAGTTCTCGATGCAGAAGGATGCCGCCGAATGCGCCGAAGCCGCCGCCGCTGCCCTGCGCAGCCGCCTGGGGGAAGCCGCTGTGACAGTGACCAGCGACAACGGCCGCCACACCACCAAGCGGGTATCCCGCTACGCCGCCGCCCTGGCCTGGTTCCAGCTGCACGGACAGCTCCCGGAATAGTCCCATACCCTCCCCGGCTGCAATGAGATCTCTTCCGGCAGCCGGGATTTTTCTTCCATCTATTATACCAATTGAATAATTATCATTATTTATTCCAAATTGTGATGTTTTATCGTCTCATTTCTGTAATTTTAAAATCTATTTATACAAATAGCTATAAAAAGAACCGGTTCTACTCCTGCCGGACAACGAAAAAGACCAGCCCGAACGTTCTGCCGGGTTGGTCTTTTTATGCAATTGATTGATACAAATAGTATTATAACTAAAGAATAATACAGATAAGTCCGCTGCAGCCCTCGTTGATGATCCGCTCGATGGTCTCCTGCAGCTTGATTCGGGCATCGCCGGGCATCCGGCTGAGCTTGTTGTGCAGCCCCTCGTTGACCAGCTCATGCAGGCTCTTGCCAAAGATGTTCGACTGCCAGATCTTTTCGGGCGAATCCTCGAACTCCTTGAGCAGGTACATCACCAGATCCTCCGACTGCTTTTCGCTGCCCACAATGGGGGCCACCTCGGTGGTGATGTCCGCTCGCATCAGGTGGATGGACGGCGCCGAGGCCCGCAGGCGCACCCCATACCGACCGCCCTGCTTGACGATCTCCGGTTCATCCAGGGTGAGCTCCTCCATCGAGGGCATGACGATGCCGTAGCCGGTGGCATTGACCTGGTCGATGGCGTCCTTGATCTTGTCATACTCCCGCTTGGCAGCTGCCAGCTCGGTGATGGACTGCATCAGCTCCTCCTCGTTTTCGATCTCCAGGCCGGAGGTCTCCCCCAGCACCTTATAGAAGAGCCCTTCGTCAATGTTGATCCGGATGCGGGCGGCACCCTCGCCGGGCAGCACCTCCCGGACGGCGGCATCGGTGACATACTCCGCCTCCCCCAGCCGCCGGGCACAGTCCGCTGCATCCCGGATGTGGGTGATGTCCTTTGCCGACTCGGTGACGCTGTCAAAGAGGCTTCGGCGCAGCCAGTGGTCGGCCGGCAGCGAGAGGATCCACCGGGGCATCTGCACAGCGATCTCCCGCACCGGGAACTGATAGAGGACCTCGGTGAGCACCCGGACGATGTCCTCCCGGCCAAGGTCCAGGCAGGACATGGCCAGCACCGGGACCCCGTACTCCTCTTCCATCTCCTGCTGCACCCTCCGGGCCTGTTCGCTCTGGGGGTCCATGCAGTTGAGCAGCACCACAAAGGGCTTGTGAATCTCCTGCAGCTCTCGGATCACCCGCTCCTCCGCCTCACGGTACTCCTCCCGGGGGATATCGCTGATGCTGCCATCGGTGGTCACCACCAGGCCGATGGTGGAGTGTTCGTTGATGACCTTCCGGGTGCCGATCTCCGCTGCCATGTTGAACGGAATCTCGGAGGGGAACCAGGGGGTCATCACCATGCGGGGGGCTTCATTTTCCACATAGCCGATGGAGCTGGGAACGATGTACCCCACGCAGTCGATCATCCGCACCCGGAAGGCCGACCCATCTTCCAGAGCCACCTCCACCGCCTCTTCGGGAATGAACTTGGGCTCGGTGGTCATGATGGTGCGCCCGGCTGCCGACTGGGGCAGCTCATCCACCGCCCGCTCCCGACGGGCCTCGTTCTGGATGTTGGGAATCACCAGGTTCTCCATAAATTTCTTGATAAAGGTGGATTTTCCGGTGCGCACCGGCCCCACCACGCCAATGTAGATGTCTCCGCCGGTTCGCTCGGCAATATCCTGATAGATGCTCTGCTGTTCCAAAAGTTCTTCTCCCCTTTCCCGGTCATCGTACCGCAGGGATCAGCAGCATGCCTTCCCCTGCCGCACCGTCATCGGTCAGCCCGTTCTCCTCCAGAATGGCAGCCGGCGCTGTGCTGTACCGCTTGGCAATTTCCCATACCTGCTCACCGGGCTCCGGGAAGTAGAGGGTCAGGCAGCCGGTTCCACGCTGTTTCACCGGGCTCTGCTCCTGCACCGCTGCCTCGGTGATCAGCCGGACAGTTTCCTGCAGCGCCATAGCCGCTCCGGCCCGTACCAGCGCCCGGACAGAAAGTCCCCCTTCGGTGCGGATGCTGTCCTGCAGTTCCACCCGGAAATCGGCAAGCTGTTCGCCCACGGTCCCCTCCACAGGGATCTCCTCGCTGAAGTCCGCCAGATGCTCAAAGTACTCCGGCTCGCCGCCAGTCTGCACCAGCCCTGCAAATCGCACCCGTCCAGCCAGGCGCAGGCTGTTTTCTCCGCCGGACACTGCCTGTTCCGCCAGCTCCACCCAGAGGTCGAGCACCTCACCGGACCCTTCGGGCAGTGGGATCTCCGCCTCCACCGGAATGGAGCGATGCACCGGCTCCACCCCGCGGAGCAGCTGGAAGGGCCGGGTCTCCTGGGTGGTTTCATAGCGGGTGGAGAAGCAGTCGGTCATAAAGCTGTCCGTCTCGTTGGCCATTGCCCAGACCCAGGCGGTCAGGTTCAGCTCCACGCTGGCGGTGGGCTGTTCATCTGCCGCCACCGAACTGAGTTTGGCATCGGTCCAGTCCACCGTAAAGCTCACCGAACAGATGGAATCCTCTTCGGCGCCCTCCGCCTCCAGGATCTCGCTCACCGGGATCTCCAGTTCCTCCCGGTAGAGTGTCCCGTCCGGCCCGATGAGCACCAGTTCGGTCAGGGCATCCGCCTTGGCCACCAGCTTGCCGCCCACCGCCTTAAAGGAGGCTTCGCCCACCCGGGACGAGGCCCGGAGCAGTGCCGCATCGGAGGGGACCCGGTCCGAAAGGCGTTCCTCCCCCCGGGCGGTGAGGCTGCGGGCGCCGCACCGCAGCAGCCGCCCACAGCAGAGCGACCGGCACCGGCACTGCATTCCGCTGCCCTCGGCCCAGTGCAGGGCCTGGATCTCGCTGGGGGCGGTGATGCGGCAGTGCAGAGCCACAGCCCCCCGGATCTCCAGCCGTCCGGAATTGACCGCCCGGCAGCTGAAATACCCCGGGCTGGACTGAACGGTGATCTGCGGCTTCTGCGGGACCCGGCGCAGCTCCACCGCCTTGGTGTAGGGGAGCTTGACCGTAACCGATGCAGGGCGTCCCTCCTCCGATTTATAGAACACCCGGCAGAGTGCCACTCCATCCACGATCAGCCGCTCGCCGCTCACCACCGCCTGATCCACCGAGGTCTCCACACAGCAGCGCAGGATCCGGCTGATCCGGGGATAGTAATCCGCCAGCAGCATATCGCTCTCCACTGCCTGTTCGGTATTTATATCAAGGATCGTTTCGTTGACAGTGATCGGTTTGCGCTCCAGAGAAAGCTCCATAATAACACCCTTTCCTTACAAGTTTACTGCTCTACTTATATTCATCGGGAAAAGGGTTTAGCACTCCGGACAGCAAAAAAGCTCCCCAAACAGGGGAGCTTTGCGATGGGCTGTCTCAGCGGCCATTGTCCGAGCGGACGCCCAGCAGCATCCGGAGCAGGGCGCTGAGGAACCTGGGGCTGCGGTAAACCATGATTTTCACTGTTATCACCTCGATTTCAGGAGTGTTTCACCAAGCTGATGATCACGACACCGATCAGGAACAGGCACAGCAGGATCAGAATGACATTGTATGTACTGAGCAGACCCAGCACCACCCCCACGGCAAAGGCCAGTGCCGCCGCTGTAAAGCACCGCACCAGATCCCGCCTGCCCGAGCCGCGGCAGCTCATCGCCATTCCCCCTTTCTGCGCTTTCTACTTCATTATACGCACCCGCTATGGGAAGTGTGACAAATAAAAAAAGCACCAGTATCCGGGATGATAGATTCCGGATACCGGTGCTGAGAGGGCACCGCCTGTTACATGAACCGCAGAAAACGGGTCAACAGATAGTTGGCCTGGGTAAAGTAGAAGAGGAAGTTCAGGACGATCAGGACAAAACTGAAGCCAAAGTCCCGGAAATCCCGGCGGTACAGGGTGCAGAACACCGTCCCCAGTGCCAGCACCGCCCCCAGGATGCCGGTCATCGACGGCACATCGGGGATGGGGTTGACCACATACAGGCAATAGGAATGGAACAGCCGGGCAAACATCACCCCAAGGTCCATATTCCGGGTCAGCACCCCCAGGAAGAAGAGCAGTCCCGGCAGCACCAGATAGAGGTAAACCAGCCACTGCCACATTTTTTTCAGCTCAAACGATTTTTTCTCGCTCACAGACGATCACTCCTTTTCAGATGCGGACTGTTCCTGCGCCTCTGCCGGAACAGAGGTGGCGCCGCCCCGCTCCTTGAGCATGGGGATCAGCCCATCGGTGCAGGTGACGGTCCCCGCCGGGTCGATCCACATTGCCTGGGCACCGTACTGCTCTGCCAGCGCCCGCCCCTCCTCCATGGGGAGGATAAACAGGGCTGTGGAAAGCATATCCGCCAGGCCCGAATCCTCGCAGACGATGGTCACCGAGCTGAACCGGTTGGCCGGCATCAGGGTTTTTTCATCGACGATGTGGTGCACCTTGACATCATCTACCATATAATAGCGCTGGTAATCGCCGCTGGTCACCAC
>CAKWRB010000048.1 GCA_934845495.1 uncultured bacterium | reverse complement strand
AGGAGCTGACCGAGTACGGCCTGGTGCCCGAGGAGTGGGGCGGCGATGTGATCTGTGTGCCTGTATCCGCCAAGACCGGTGAGAACATCGACACTCTGCTGGAGATGATCAACCTGGTAGCTGAGGTACAGGAGCTCAAGGCCAACCCCAACCGCATGGCAACCGGTACTGTGATCGAGGCCCGTCTGGACAAGGGCCGTGGCCCTGTTGCCACCATGCTGGTACAGAACGGTACCCTGCACACCGGCGATGTGATCATTGCCGGAGCAGCTCTGGGCCGTGTCCGCGTGATGCTGGACGACCGTGGCAACCGCATCCAGGCTGCCGGCCCATCCAAGCCGGTGGAGATCACCGGTCTGGCCGAGGTTCCCGCAGCTGGCGATACCTTCCATGCTGTTGAGGACGAGCGCCTGGCCAAGGAGCTGGTAGAGCAGCGCAAGCACGAGGCCAAGGAGGAGCAGTTCAGCGCCTACCGCAAGGTAACTCTGGATAACCTGTTCTCCCAGATCTCCGAGGGTGAGATGAAGGAGCTGCCCATCATCGTCAAGGCAGATGTACAGGGCTCGGTTGAGGCCGTGAAGCAGTCGCTGGAGAAGATCTCCAACGAGGAGGTCCGGGTTAAGGTCATCCACGGTGCCGTTGGTGCGGTAAGCGAGTCGGATGTTATGCTGGCCAACGCTTCCAACGCCATCATCGTCGGCTTCAATGTCCGTCCCGATCCCGTTGCCAAGGAGATGGCCGACCGTGAGGATGTGGAGATCCGTCTCTACCGCATCATCTACGATGCCATCAACGAGATCACCGATGCCATGAAGGGCATGCTGGCTCCCAAGTACCGCGATGTGGACCTGGGCCGTGCCGAGGTTCGTCTGGTGTACAAGATCTCCAGCGTCGGCACCGTAGCGGGCTGCTATGTGCTCGATGGCAAGCTGGCCCGAAATGCCAAGATCCGCGTAGTACGGGATGGCATCGTGGTGGCAGAGGACGAGATGTCCAGCCTGAAGCGCTTTAAGGACGACGCCAAGGAAGTGGCCAAGGGCTATGAGTGCGGCGTAACTCTCGAAAAGTTTGCAGACATCAAGGAAGGCGATATCTTCGAGGCCTATATCACCGAAGAGTACCGCGACTGATCTGCACCAAAATAAACCCGATCGGCAGGCGGAGCGGATAAACGGATCCGCCCCGCTTCGCCGTCTTAAAAAGGAGGCTGCGAGATGGCTTCTCACAGACATGACCGCCTGACGGAGGATATCCGTCGGGAACTCACCGATATTTTCCGTATGCTCAAGGACCCCCGCATCACCGGTATGCTCAGCATTGTCAAGGTGGATCTGTCCGGGGATCAGTCCTACTGCAAGGTTTATATCAGTTCGCTGGAGGGACTGGAAGCTGCCAACCGGGCAGTGGAAGGACTCCGCAGTGCCGCTGGTTTTATCCGTCGGGAGATCGGAAACCGGCTCAAGATGCGCCGGACACCGGAATTCCACTTCATCAGCGATGACTCCATTGAATACAGTGCAGACATCGCCCGGATCCTCTACGACCTGGATAAATAAAAGGAGCGGCCTATGTTTACCGATATTCACAACTGCTGCATGCTGCTGGGCACAGCGGACGACATCTTGATCCTCTGCCATAAGTCCCCGGATGGGGATACCGTTGGTGCGGCATACGGGCTCTACCATGCCCTCACCCAGCTGGGCCGCCGGGCAGCGGTGCGCTGTTCCGACCCCCTGCCGGAGAAGTTTTCCTACATTCATGCCGGGATCGAGATGCCGGAGTTTGAACCCCAGCTGATCATTGCCGTGGATGTTGCCAATCCGGGGCTGCTCGGACCGGCTCTGGAACAGTATGCCGACCGGGTGGATCTCTGCATCGATCACCATGTCAGCAATTCTGACTATGCCAAACTCACCCTGCTGGACGACCGCGCTGCGGCAGCCTGTGAGGTGATGGCCTCGGTGATCCGGCATCTGGGTGTGCCGGTGACCAAGCCCATGGCAGATGCGCTGTTTACCGGCTGTGTTACCGATACCGGCTGCTTCCGGTATTCCAACACCACAGCAAACACCCTGCGCACTGCCGCGGAACTGATGGAGGCCGGCGCCGACAGCGCCCGGATCACCAACGACCTGTTCGAGACCGTTTCCCGCAAGCGGATGGCACTGGAAAATCGCATTATGGATACCCTGGAGTACCACTTTGAGGACCGCTGTGCCACCATCGTCATGTCCCGGGCTCTGCTCGATGAGCTGGGGGCCAAGGTGGAGGACCTGGAGGGCATTGTTTCGATCCCCCGCCGTATTGAGGGGGTCGATGTGGCAGTGGCCTTCCGGGAAAACCCGTCTGGCACCTATAAGATCTCGGTGCGTACCGGCGAGGCGGTGAATGCCTCCGCCATCTGCGAGACCTTTGGCGGCGGCGGACACATCCGGGCGGCCGGATGCAATGTGCCCGGCCCGCTGGAGCATGCCAAAGAACTGCTGCTGGAAGCAGTGAGAAAGGAACTGGTCGGCGCATGAGAGATGGGATCATCTGCATTGACAAACCCGCCGAGCACACCTCCTTTGATGTGATCGCCCGGGTGCGGGGAATCCTGCACATGAAAAAAGTGGGCCATGCCGGAACACTGGACCCGATGACCACCGGGGTGCTGCCCGTCTTTCTGGGGCGGGCCACCAAGGCGTGTGATATCCTGCCGGTGCAGGATAAGCGCTACCGGGCCCGGTTCCAGCTGGGGGTCACCACCGACACCCAGGACTGCACCGGCACCGTTCTGGAGCGCCGGGAGGTGCGGGTGAGCCGGGAGGAGTTTGCTGCCGCCATCCGCTCCTTTGAAGGGGAGCAGATGCAGCTGCCGCCGATGTATTCGGCGGTGCAGGTGGGTGGCCGCCGCCTCTACGACATCGCCCGGGAGGGCGGCACCGTAGAGCGCACTCCCCGCCCGGTGACCTTCTACTCCATCGAGATCCTGGAGCTTGGGGAGGACTGGGCAGAGATCGATGTACACTGCTCCAAGGGCAGCTACATCCGCACTCTCTGCCACGACATCGGGGAGAAGCTGGGCTGCGGTGCCATGCTCACCCAATTGCGCCGTACCATGGCAGCCGGTTTTACCGAGGCGGACTGCCTGACCCTGGAACAGCTTACTGCCCTGGCGCAGGAGGGCCGGGCCGAGGAGGCGGTGATCCCGGTGGAGCGGATCTTTGACTGCCTGCCCCGGCTCACCCTGAGCGCCAAGCTCACCCGGCTCTTCCTCAATGGGGCGCCGCTCTCCCTGTCCCAGTTCGATCTCCCGGACGGGGAGGAGCTGGCTGTCTGGTCGGAGGCCGGGGAATTTCTGGGCATTGTCGCCCCCGACCGGGAATCCGGCCGGCTGGTGACCCGCAAGCTCTTCAAACTCCTGTGATTTTTTAGCGAAAGGAAGGACTGCACTTGATCCTCTCTGATACTTTGTCCGCACATCTTCCCGAAAATCCCACCGCTGTGGCGCTGGGATTCTTTGATGGGATCCACCGCGGACACACCAAGGTCATCTCTGCAGTGGTGCAGGCGGCTGACCAGCAGGGGCTGACCCCCTGCGTGTTCACCTTTTCTTCGGGGAAGGGCAGCCCCAAACCGGTGGGGGATCTGATCCAGACCGATGAGGTCAAGCAGTACATCCTCGAGCGCATGGGGGTGCAGCAGATCTTTCGTCCGCCCTTTGAGGAGTTCCGCGATTTCACACCGGAGGAGTTTGTCCGCACCGTGTTGGTGGATCGATTCAAAGCCCGGGTCGTGGCCTGCGGCGAGAACTTCCGCTTTGGAAAATTCGCCGCCGGCGATGCCGAACTCCTCTGCCGGCTGGGCCGGGAATACGGCATCGAGGTGATCGTACTGCCGCTGGAGCGGGAGAAGAGGGAGATCATCAGCTCCACTCTGATCCGCAAAACCCTCCGGGAGGGCGACATCGAAGCGGCCAACCGCCTGCTGGGGCACCCCTTTACCCTGATTGCTCCGGTGGTGCATGGACGGGGGCTGGGCCGGCAGTGGAACTACCCCACAGCAAACCAGTACTTCCCGGATGAGCAGATCATTCCGCAGAACGGCGTCTATGCCACCATTGCAGTCTGCGATGGAAAGCGCTATGTGGGCTCCACCAATGTGGGGAAGAAGCCCACCGTGGGCGGGGATACCGTCCTCAGCGAGACCTTTCTGGTGGACTACGAGGGGGATCTGTACGGCAAGAAGCTGGTGGTGGAGTTCTACCACTTTGTCCGCGGGGAGAAGAAATTCGGCTCGCTGGAGGAGCTGCGCCAGGCCATTGAAGACAGCACCCGGAAATCGGTGGAGCTCTGCGAAAAATACCGGGAAATCCCTTTACAAAACGGCACAGCTGTGATACAATCTATTGGTAACTGACCTGTACTCAGCCTGAGGGGTTTGCCGCTGCTTTTACCGCGGCTGTTCACCAGGCCTCAAGCTTAGTTCATGGCTGTACAAAAATTTTTATGAGGTGAATGTAACTATGATGCTCAAGGAAGAAAAGCAGGCTATTATTGCTGACAACAGAGCCCACGAGGCCGATACCGGTTCTGCAGAGGTGCAGATCGCGATCCTCACCAAGCGGATCAACGACCTGACCGAGCATGTGAAGGTTCATCAGAAGGACCATCACTCCCGCCGCGGTCTGCTGAAGATGGTTGGTAAGAGAAGAAATCTGCTCAACTACCTCCAGAAGAAGGATATCGAGCGCTACCGCGCCATCGTTGCCAAGCTGGGTCTGCGCAAGTAATAGTTTTTTACGGCTTAAGAAGGCAGGTGGTCCATTCACCTGCCTTTTGTGCTTATATGGAATTGCCGGTGGTCCGGCTGTCCTGCACTCTTTTAGCAGTAGACCGGCTGTTTGGTTCCGCTCTGGGATCAAACCGCGGGTCCATTGCTAAAAAATCAGGCGGCGGATCGGCCGGTTCCAACGAAGGAGGTAAAATCGATGTTCGAGAATTTTCGTGTATTCAAAACCGAATTCGCCGGACGGGAAATGAGCTTTGAAGTCGGCAAAATGTGTGGACTTTCCAATGGCTCCTGCCTGGTGCGCTACGGCGAAACCACTGTTCTGGTCAATGTCACCGCTTCTCAGAAGCCCCGGGACGGCATTGACTTCTTCCCGCTGTCGGTGGACTTTGAGGAGAAGCTCTACTCGGTGGGCCGCATCCCCGGCTCCTTCCTGCGCCGGGAGGGCCGCCCCAGTGAAAAGGCTGTGCTGTCCTCCCGCGTGGTGGACCGCTCCATCCGCCCGCTCTTCCCCTCGGATATGCGCAACGATGTTGCTGTTGTGATGACCGTGCTCTCGGTGGACCCCGACTATTCGCCCGAGGTCTGCGGAATCGTGGGCACATCCTTTGCTCTCTCCATTTCGGATATTCCGTGGGCAGGCCCCATCGCCGGCATCAGCGTTGGTATGGTGGATGGAGAACTGATCCTCAACCCCACTGCGGAACAGCGCCTGAAGAGCGATCTGAACCTCACCGTCTGCGGTACCGAGGAGAAGGTGTGCATGCTGGAGTGCGGCGCCAACGAAGTGGACAATGACACCATGATGGATGCCATCATCAAGGGCCACCAGGAAGTGCAGAAGATGTGCCGCTTCATCTCGGAGGTACAGGCCGAGATTGGCAAGACCAAGTTTGCCTTTGAATCCAAGGAACTGGACCACGATATGTTCGAGGCTGTGAAGGAATACGCCATCGACCGTGTGAAGTATGCGCTGGACACCGATGACAAGAATGTCCGGGAAGAGCGCCTGCGTCCGGTGTACGAGGAGGTACACGCCCACTTTGATTCCATCTACCCGGATGAGGAGATGCAGATCGACGAGTGCCTCTACAAGCTGCAGAAGTTTGTAGTGCGCCGTTGGCTGCTGGATGAGGGCAAGCGTGTGGACGGCCGCGGCATGGACGAGATGCGTCCGCTGGCTGCAGAAGTAGACCTGATCCCCCGGGTACACGGTTCGGGTATGTTCACCCGCGGCCAGACCCAGGTGCTGACCATTGCCACCCTGGGCTCCATCCGGGATTCTCAGCTGCTGGACGGAATCGACGAGGAGACCGAGAAGCGCTACATCCATCACTACAATTTCCCCTCCTACTCGGTGGGCGAGACTCGTCCCTCCCGTGGACCGGGCCGCCGCGAGATCGGCCATGGCGCGCTGGCTGAAAAAGCCCTGCGCCCGGTGATCCCGTCGGTGGAGGAGTTCCCCTACACTCTGCGCCTGGTGTCGGAGGTCCTGTCCTCCAACGGTTCCACCTCCCAGGCTTCCATCTGTGGCTCCACACTGGCCCTGATGGATGCCGGTGTGCCCATCAAGGCTCCCGTAGCCGGTATCTCCTGCGGCCTGATTTCGGAGGGCGACGGCTGGAGCACCATGGTGGATATCCAGGGACTGGAGGACTTCTTCGGCGATATGGACTTTAAGGTGGGCGGTACACACAAGGGTATCACCGCCATCCAGGTGGATATGAAGGTACACGGCATCAGCTATGATGTGATCCGCAGCGCCCTGGACAAGACCTACAAGGCCCGCTGCTATATCCTGGACGAGATCATGCTCAAGGCCATTCCGGAGGTTCGTCCGGAGCTGAGCCAGTATGCACCCAAGATGCTCACCCTGACCATCGACACCGAGAAGATCCGTGAGGTGATCGGTTCCGGCGGTAAGGTGATCCAGAAGATCTCGGCCGACTGCGGCGTTAAGATCGACATCGAGGACGATGGCCATGTCTTTGTATCCGGTGTGGATATGGACGGCTGCCGTCGTGCGGTGCAGATCATCGAGACCATTGCCAAGGATCCCGAGGTCGGCGCCTTCTACAAGGGCCGCGTGACCCGTCTGATGAACTTTGGCGCCTTTGTGGAGATTGCACCCGGCAAGGAAGGCCTGGTACATATCTCCAAGCTGGATACCAAGCGTGTAGAGCGTGTGGAAGATGTGGTGTCGGTGGGAGATGAGATCATCGTCAAGGTGACCGAGATCGATTCCCAGGGCCGAATCAATCTGTCCCGCCGCGATGCGCTGGAAGCCATGGAGGCAAAAAAGAAGGATTGACCCGAATAAAAGCAAGGGACGACTGAAAATCGTCCCTTGTTTTGGGTTTTTGGGGAAAATTGAACCGATACCGGTAAAAACAGCCGGAAACAAGGGAAAACTTTAGTTGAGAACCGGTTTTTATTTTGATAAAATAAGGAATGATAGTTTATTGGAAGCTATCCAGCCGCTGGCTGAAATTTAAGATTGATTAAAAATTGGAGTTGAACAGAATTGAACACATCGGACTGTATATTGCTTGCGATACTGCTGGCATTTTCAGCCTATTTCTCCGCATCGGAAACAGCTCTTTCCACTGTAAACAAGATCCGCCTGAAAAGCTATGCGGATAATGGAAGCAAAAAGGCCAAGCAGGCCCTGGATATGGCCGAAAACTTTGACCGCACTCTCTCCACCATTCTGGTGGGCAACAATGTGGTCAACACCGCGTCGGCTGCCCTGATGACCACCGTGACAACAGCCCTGTTCGGTGCCACCGGTGCCGTGATCGCCACCGCCGTAACCACCGTGCTGGTGCTGATCTTCGGTGAGATCCTGCCCAAGACCTATGCGAAGGAAAACAGCGAGAAGCTGGCATTGACCATTGCAGCACCGATGCATTTTCTGATTGTTCTGCTCACCCCGGTCGTCAGCATTTTCCAGCTGCTGCAGCGTGCAGTGGTTCGCCTCTGTTCCAAGGGGGACAAGAGCCCGTCCGTCACCGAAGAAGAGCTCAAGTACATTCTGGATACCATCGAGGAAGAGGGCGTGATGCAGGAGGATGAAGCCCAGCTGGTGCAGTCCGCCCTGGATTTCAACGATGTTCCAGTGCAGAAGCTGCTCACCCATCGGGTGGACCTGGTAGCAGTGGACATCCACGATTCGCTGGATTCCATCCGTGAGGTGATCCTGGAGGAACGCTTTACCCGGATCCCGGTTTATGACGGCGATATCGACCACATCATCGGCATCCTGCAGAGCCGGGACTTTCTGGAGGCGCTGGTGCGGGGCGGCGAGATCGATCTGCGCTCCATGCTCACCGAGCCGCTCTATGTACACAAAACCAAGACGGCTGCCAATATGCTGGCGGAGTTCAAGCGCCGCAAGGCGCACATTGCCATTGTCACCGATGATTACGGCGGAACCATGGGAATTGTCACCATGGAGGACCTGCTGGAGGAGATCGTCGGCGATATCTGGGACGAGGACGAGGAGGAGGAACTCCCGTTCCAGCAGCTCCCGGATGGCAGCTATGAGGTCAGCGGTGATATGGATATCGATGACCTGTTCGAGGACTTTGATTATTACAACCGCCACTTCGAGTCGGAATCTTCCACCGTGGGCGGCTGGGCTATGGAGATGCTGGAGCATCTTCCGGAGCCCGGAGAGGAGTTCTGGTACGATGGTTTTACGGTGCAGGTGCTGGCTGTGGATGAGCAGCGTGTGAACCGCCTGCGTGTGACCTTTGACCGAAGCCGTTCCTCGATGGAGTCCAAGGAGGGCGATGACCGCTCCTCTCAGAAATAAAAACCATAGCCTGCCGGTTTTCCAGCTGATGGAGCCGGCAGGCTTTTTGATGCAGGATTTACAGAATGCTCACAGCCCGGCCCAAATTCGACCGTGCAAAACAGGGGAGAGTATGGTATAATAGCTGCAAAAGCAGCTATTATACTTGTTCTATGGCCGGACGATCCGCAGGCGAAGCCTGCTCCCGTCCCATTGGCCAATTATACCATTCCGCTTTGCTTCATGGTA
>CAKWRB010000047.1 GCA_934845495.1 uncultured bacterium | reverse complement strand
ACGGTTCCCCCACAAACGCCCCCTCCCTGACCATTTCCGCAAAGGTTTTCCGGGGATTGCCAAGGAATCGCCCGCCGCCAGGCGTGCCAAAGAGTTGCCCGCCGTAGGCGTTTTTTCAAAAAAAGGGGGGTTGACTGTACTTTTACTGTACGGCTTATAATGGCAGCATGAGGTCATTCACCGCTTATTTTGAAAGGATTTGATAGAATGAAACTTTGGAAACGCCTTGGTATCGTACTCTGCTGCCTCGCTCTGATTCTGGGGGCGATCTGGTTCTGCTTCGGGGAGCGGCTCTCGCTGCTCTACCGGTCGCTGCAGAGCTTCAAGGACGAAAACCTGGCCTACACCTTCCAGCACACCCCCGAGATCCAGCCCACCGTCACCATCCAAGGGAGTGCCGCTCCCTTTGAGTTTGCCAAGGAGGAGAACATCGCCCTGGCGGACGGCTTCCAGTTTGAGGGCAGCTTCTACCCCACCGAACCCTTCCTGCAGGACACCAAAACCTCTGCCCTGCTGGTGATCCAGGACGATGTGATCCGGTACGAAAACTACTTCTTCGGCGGCGATGAGGCCACCGTCTTTTCCTCCAACTCGATGGGCAAGTCCTTTGTCTCGGCGCTGATGGGCTTTGCCGTCGCCGATGGCTTCATCGACAGTGTAAACGATCCCCTGGGCAAGTATATCCCCGAATTTGTGGGCACCGACCTGGAGAATATCCCCATCAAGGCCTGTCTGCAGATGGCTTCGGGCATCGACTTTAACGAGGACACCGACATGAACAGCTTTTCTATGCGCACCCTGATGGGCACCCCCGCTATGGAGGTGATTGCCGGCTACGGTGTACAGGGACCCCCGTTCACCTACCGCCGCTATCTCAGCATCAACACCGAGATTCTGGGCCAGGTCATCAAGAATGCCACCGGCAAGGGTCTGGGCGAATATATGGAGGAAAAGCTCTGGACCCGGATCGGCTCGGCCCACAATGCCTACTGGACCCTGAACAACGGCACTGAACTGGCCAACGGCGGTCTGAGCATCTCGCTGCGGGACTATGCCCGGTTTGCCCGGCTCTATCTGCACGAGGGCAACTGGAACGGTGAGCAGCTCCTGCCCCGGGACTGGATCCGGGACAGCCTGGACATCAGCGCCGACTACTCCAAGCCGGGCGCCAACAACGACGGCTACAATGCCATCGGCTATGGCTACCAGTGGTGGGTACCCGAGGGCGATCAGGGCGAATTCATGGCCATTGGCGTCTATGGGCAGTTCCTCTATGTAAACCCCGAACAGAATGTCATCATCGTCAAGGTCAATGCCGACCCGGACTTCATGGCCGAGCACTATGAGCTCAAGCATGTGGAGTTCTTCCGGGCCATTGCCGACGGCCTCCGTTAACGGTTCAGGCTGTATTCCAGCTGGCAATCAAAGGGGTCGGGCTGCACCACCCAGCCCGTTTCGCCCCGCCGCAGGCAGAGATCGACCACCTGATGCCGCACAAACCCGTCAAACAGGCGGCGCTCCACCTCCTGCCGGGCAAGCTTCCGGTACAAGATCACAGCTGTTCCCTCCCCTGTGGCTGTTCCTCTATCCGTTGGCAGGGAATGGTAATCATCGTCACATAGTCGCTCTGGGACTGGATCGCCATCTCGTTGAGCCCCTCCTCGTAGGCATGGCCGGTGAGGGTCAGCCCCTCCCTCCGGGCATAATCCAGGATCGAGCGGTACACCTCAGGCAGACGGCTCCACTCCCCGATGCAGAAGGCCCGCAGATAGGTGCCGGCCGGCAGCACCCGGTCCCAGACCTCGGCTGCGCCAGGGCAGTAGGCGTAAAAGGACTCGTACTCCTCAAACCGCCCTTGCTGCAGCGCCTGGACCGGAATGCAGCTGCCAAAGCTGTCGTAGAGATGGAACAGCTGCTTGAGCCGCAGGGAAAAATCCGCCGCCACCGAGAAATCCGCCGCATCATACCGGCCGGTGATGGGCTCCGAGAGAATGATCCGCCGTTCGGGCAGGGTACACAGCTCGATGCGCCCATGCCGGGCCTCCATGCTGGTTTTCAGCCGGCTGGCCTTCTGCTCCAGAAAATCCTGAGTGTCCAGCAGCTGCTGGATCGATTCGTTGATGAGCTGGATCTTCTGCTCCATCATCTGCGAAACAGCCGGGCCCTTCGGCTGGGTGACATAGTCCCGGATCTCCTCGATGGAGAGGCCGATCCGCCGCAGGGTCAGGATCAGCTCCAGCTGTGCAAACTGAAAACAGCTGTAATAGTGGTAGCCGTTTTCCCCGGTCACCGCCGGGCAGAACAGGCCGATGTCATTATAATAGTGCAGGGTGCGCTTGTTCACCCCGGTGCGTCGGGCAAATTCCCCCGAGGAATAGAGATATTTGTTCTGCTGCATGAAATCACCTCTTGACTGTACAGTTCCTGTACATAGTATACTACAAACCGAACCAAAATCCCCACTTGAACTGAAAAAAAGGAGACAAATCGTTCCATGAATCTGACTGAAATCCGAGAAGAGCAGTGGCCCCAGGTCAAGGAGATTTATCTGGAGGCCTTCCCCAAGCAGGAGCGCAAGCCCTACGGCTCGCTGCGCCGTTCGGTAAAAAAGGGCAAAGCCCTGCTGATGACCGCCACCGAGGGAAGCCAGGTGCTGGGCTTCACCGTCCTCATTCCCTACCAGGATATGGTCATGGTGGACTACCTGGCAGTCTCCTCCAGGATCCGCAGCCGGGGCACCGGCAGCTTCATCATGGAGCAGGTGCGCAGCCGGTTTGCGGATAAAAAGGTGGTGCTGCTCATCGAGCGCCCGGACGAGGCCGCCGAAAACCAGGCCCAGCGCCTCTCCCGCCGGAAATTTTACCTGAAAAACGGCTTCGATTCGGCCAACCTTTTCATCTCGGGCGCCAGCGGCGAGATGGAGATCCTCAGCTGCGGCGGGATCCCTACCCCCGAGCGCTACCTGAGCCTGCAGAAGTACGCCCTGGGGGAGCTGTTCTTCCGTCTCTCCCGCATCCAGCTGGCTGCCGGAAACTGATTCGTTCCGCTCCATCGGCGGCAGCTCCCTCTGTTCCGGGAACTGCCGCCTTTTTTTGCTGCCCTTGCCAAAGCCGCCCGGCCGTACTATCCTGAAACAGAACAAACCCCACTGCCGGAACTGGAGGAGAAACCATGCGTGAATCGGAATACCCCATCGCCTTTGCCGCCGCTGCGGACTACACCCGGGAAAGCCTTGTCCCGGCGCTGGAACAGGTGGTGCGCCAAAGCGGCTTTGCCCCGGACCAGGTGGCCGGACGCACCGTGCTGCTCAAGCCCAACCTGCTGATGAAGCGCCGCCCCGAGGAGGCCACCACCACCCATCCGCTGGTGGTGGAAGCCGCCGCCCGGCTGCTGCTGGACTGGGGCGCCGCCCGCGTCACCATTGCGGACAGCCCCGGCGGCCCCTACACCAAGCCGCTGCTCCACGGCATCTACGAAACCTGCGGCATGACCGAGGCCGCCCGGCAAAGCGGAGCCGCCCTCAACGAGGACACCGGCTTCACCACCCTGCGCCGGGAGGAAAACCGCCTGGTGCGGGAGTTCTCCATCATCAACCCGGTGGCAGAGGCCGACCTGCTGGTTTCGGTGTGCAAGCTCAAAACCCACAGCATGACCACCCTCTCCGGCGGTGTGAAGAACCTCTTCGGCTGTATCCCCGGCCTGCAGAAACCGGAACTGCACCTGCGCTTCCCGGATAAATCCGACTTCGGCGAGATGCTGGTGGACCTGGCCCTGACGGTGCAGCCTGCCCTTACCCTGGTGGATGCGGTGGTGGGCATGGAGGGGGACGGCCCCTCCGGCGGCAGCCCCCGCAAGCTGGGCTTCCTGGCTGCCTGCCGTGACCCCTTCCTGCTCGACCTCTGCCTGGCGCAGATCATTGGGGTTTCGCCGGCAAGCGTCCCCACCATTGCCGCCGCCCAAAAGCGTGGGCTCTGCCCCGAAAGCGCCGCCGGGTTCTCGCTGGCCGGTGCGGTGCAGTTTGCCCAGCCGGTGCCCGGCTTTGTGCCGCCCCATGCCAAGTCGGTGGATTTTCTCAGCCACACCCCCCGGCTGCTGCGTCCGGCGGTGAGCCGCCTGTGGGACCACTTCACCCCCCGGCCGGTGATTCGCCCGGCGGACTGCATCGGCTGCGGCCGCTGTGCCGAAAGCTGCCCGGCCCACACCATCACCCTGGAACAGCACAAAGCGCACATCCACTACGACCGGTGCATCCACTGCTACTGCTGCCACGAGATGTGCCCGGTGCGCGCCATCGAGATCCGCCGCACCCGCTTCTTTGACCTGTAAGGGCAGCCGCCTGATACTTTAGCAGGTAAAATCGATAAAATTTGTGCTTGCTTTTTCGGGAATAGGTTGCTATAATAGTCCCATACTCTTCGCCACAGCTCTTTCACCGGAGCTGTGGCTATAAAAATCCCGGACGATTTCGCGATTTTAATCGCTAAAGTGACGGGAACCAACACTCAAGTGATACAGGAGGAATCAACCATGAAAGAACTGCTGGAACAGGCCCGTTCCCTGAACGGTGAACTGGTGCGCTGGCGCCGACACATCCACGAAAACCCCGAGGTGGGCGCGGATCTGCCCGACACCTGCGCCTATGTCACCGAAGAACTCCGAAAGATGGGATATGAGCCGTATCTGGTGGGCGGCGGTGTGGTGGCCATGCTGGATGGCGACCCGGACGGCAAGGTGATCCTCCTGCGCGGCGATATGGATGCCCTGCCCATGGAGGAACATTCGGGCGAGCCCTTCGCCAGCAAGCGCCCGGGCAAGATGCACGCCTGCGGCCACGACACCCACACCGCCATGCTGCTGGGTGCCGCCAAACTGCTGATGGACAACAAGGACAAGGTCAAGGGCCGGGTCAAGTTCATGTTCCAGCCCGGCGAGGAGGGCTACAAGGGCGCTCTGCACATGGTGGAGGCCGGCCTGCTGGAAAGCCCCCATGTGGATGCTGCCCTGGGTATGCACTCCCAGTCCGCCAGCGACTTTGCCACCGGCACCATCATGCACACCACCGGCCCCTCGGCTGCATCGGCGGATGGCTTCAAGGTGATCGTCCACGGCAAGGGCGCCCACGGCGCCAGCCCCGAGGACGGTGTGGACCCGGTGAATATCCTGGCCCATATCCTCATCGCCCTGCAAACCATCAACAGCCGGGAGCGGGTACAGCGTGAACCGCTGATCCTCACCATCGGCCAGCTCATCGCCGGCACCGCCGAAAACATCATTCCCAACGACGGCTACCTCACCGGCACCATCCGCGCCTTCAACCAGGAGGTCCGGGTACATGCCAAGCGCCGCCTGGAGGAGATCTCCCAGGGGATCGCCGCCACCTTCGGCGCCACCGCGGAAATCGAGTGGTACACCGAGTTCGCCCCCACCATCAACGACCGCGCCCTGGTGGCCGAGCTGGACGGCTATGTCCGGGAGCTGCTCGGGGACGACATGGTGAAGATCACCGAGCCGCAGATGGGCTCGGAGGACTTCTCCGAGGTGATGCTCCGGGTGCCGGGTGCCTTCTTCAACATCAGCCTGGGTGCCCGGGAAGACGGTTACCTCTACGGTGCCCACAATCCCCAGATCCGCTTTGATGAATCCGGCCTGCCGGTGGGCAGCGCCGTCTACGCCCACACCGCCATGCGCTGGCTGGAGGAAAACCACTGATTTCCCCCCTTGCGTTCATAGAAAAAAGCCGCCCTCTGCCGGGCGGCTTTTTTGCGGTTTTGGGGCTTACTTCCGGCCGCCGGTCAGCTCCTGATCGGGCAGCAGGATCTTCTGGAACTCCACCTTGTAGCCGCTGGGGTCCTCGATGAAGAAGGAGTACACCGGAAAGCGCTCCTGCATGGCCGGGGCCGCCAGCACCCGGGCCCCCTGCTCGGTCACCCGGGCGTAGAAGCGGTCCACATCGGCCTCGTCGGCACAGTTGAGCGACAGGCACACCCCCTGCGGCCCACCCAGCACCGGGCGGTCGTCCGGATACTGGCAGAAGCCACAATACCCGTAGCCGGTATCGTAGATGTGCAGAGTGCCGCCGGCCTGCTCCTGCACCTTCTGCAGTCCCACCACCCGGGTGTAGAAGTCGTGGGTGGCAGCAATGTCCCGGCAGGGCAGAAAGATCACACTGTTTTCGATTGCCATGGAAAACTCTCCTCTCTCGGCTTGCCCCCCTCTGCCCGGTCCGGGCGGCAGGGGGCTTTTTTCCATTGTACCATGCCGGAAACGCTCCTGCCAGCCCCCTGGTTTACCGGGGATTTCCCACTCATACACTTTTATGCGCGAAAATAGCAAGATGTATTCTGTCCAAAAAAGCTCCGGGAGTTCCGGCACTCTTGCACCGGCTTGGAGAATTCTCCCCAAAAGGCTTGACAAGCCGCTCTGTCAGCTTTACAATGCTGCTATGCTACTACGCTAAAGCATATCCACAAATCAGGAGGAATCAGTTATGAAAAATGCAATGTCCAACCGCCTGACCGCCCTGTGCCTGGCGGTCTGCCTGGCGCTGCCGCTGGCAGGCTGTTCCGGCAAGGAGCAGTCCTCGGCGGCCAACCGGCTGGAGGAGATCCAGCAGCGCGGCTATCTCGAAGTGGTCACCGAACCCTACTTTGCCCCCATGGAATTCATCGACCCCACCCAGGAGGGTGAGGCCAAGTATGTGGGTGCGGACATTGAACTGGCTCACCATATTGCGGACGAACTTGGCGTAGATTGTCACATTATCCCGCTGGACTTCACCTCGGTGCTGTCCGGCGTCACCACCGGCAAGTATGACCTTGCCATCTCGGCGCTGGCTTACACCCCTGAACGGGCCGAGGCCATGGAGTTGTCCGACGGGTACTACTACGGCTCGGAGGATACCGGCTACGGCCTGCTGGTGCGCACCGATGCTCTGCCGGAAATCGCCTCGGCCGGCGATCTGGCGGATAAAACCGTGGTGGTGCAGAGCGGCTCGATCCAGGAGAGCTTCCTGAACGACCAGGTGCCTGCCGTGGGTGAGACCAAGCGGGTCTCCTCCACCACCGACGGCTTCCTGATGGTGCAGGAGGGCAAGGCCGATGCCATCATCACCGCCATCAACACCGCCCAGCTCTACCTGGAGGCCAACCCCAACTGCGGCATGAGCCTGGTGCCTGACTTCCGGTTCGTGGAGGACGAGTCCACTAAGGGTACCCGCATCGGCGTGGCCAAGGGTGAGACCGAGCTGATGGCCGAGGTCAACCGCATCATTGCCGAGGTCCGGGAAGAGGGGCTCTACGATCAGTGGTACGAGGAGTACACCGATTACGCCCGCAGCCTGGGCATCCAGTAAGGTGGGTGCGCCATGTGGGAAAATATACTGAAAATCTTGCAGCGATACGGCTATGTCTATCTGGAGGGCCTTGCAGGCACCCTGTGGATCGCAGCCCTCACAGTGGTGGCCGGTACGGTCATCGGCATTATCCTGGCGGTGCTGCGGCTGGGCAAATGCCGCCCCTGTGAATGGCTGGTGCGGTTCTATATCTGGATTATCCGGGGTACGCCCAGTCTGCTGCAGCTCTATTTCTTCTACCTGCTGCTGCCCAAAGTGCTGCCCATCGAGATCTCCGAGACCCAGAGCGTCATCATTGCGCTCATCGTCAGCGCCGGCGCCTATGTGAGCGAGATTATCCGGGCGGGCATCCAGGCGGTGGATCCGGGCCAGACCGAAGCCGCCAGCTGTCTGGGGCTCTCCCGGGCCCAGACCCTGCGGTTCATCATACTCCCCCAGGCGGTGAAGAATATCCTCCCGGCGCTGGGCAACGAGTTTGTCAACATGATCAAGCAGGCGTCCTTGGGCTCCATCTTCTTTGTAAATGAGCTCACCACCGCCTACCGCACAGCTTCGGCTGCCACCTTCCTGCCCATTGAATCGCTTATCATTTCGGGCGTGATCTATCTCTTTGTCACCACCCTGTTCACCTGGGTGGTACAGCTGGCCGAGCGACACATGGCCATCTCCACCGCCGCCTGACCTCTATTTTACGATACAAACTGCTATTTTAATCTGAATTATTTCATTTTGTAATGAAATTTTCCCATTTTGTCGATACAAAACCGGATATTTTAATGCTATAATAGCCGCAAAGCGTCTATTGCATTTTATGGCCGGACGATCCGCAGGCTGTACCTGCTCCCGTCCCATTGGCCAATTATACCATTCCGCTTTGCTTCATGGCATAATAAAGTAAAACAATAAAGGAGCTGACTGTATGACTGATCTGGAACTGATCCGGGAATCGGTGGCAAAACACGCCGCCAACATTCTGGATGCCAACGACCGCATCTGGGACTATGCCGAGCTCGCCTTCCACGAGCACAAGTCCGCCGAGCTGCTCTGCCAGCTGCTGGAGGCCGAGGGCTTCACCGTTCAGCGTGGCCTGGCCGAAATCCCCACCTGCTTTACCGGCACCTATAAAAAGGGCAGCGGCAAACCGGTGATGGGCTTCCTGGGGGAATTTGATGCCCTCTCCAGCCTGAGCCAGCAGGCCGCTCTGCCGGAAAAATCCCCGGTGACCGAGGGTGCCCCCGGCCACGGCTGCGGCCACTGCTCGCTGGGCACTGGCTCGCTGGCAGCTGCCTTCGCCCTCAAGGATTACCTGGATGCCACCGGCGAGGACGGCACCGTGATCTACTTTGGCTGCCCTGCCGAAGAGGGCGCCGGCTCCAAGCAGTTCATGGCCCGGGCCGGTCTCTTTGACGAGGTGGACTTTGTCTACACCTGGCACCCCTCCACCATCAACGGGGTGGATTCGGTGCAGTCCAATGCCATCATGGGCGCCAACTTCCGCTTTAAGGGGCGCACCAGCCATGCGGCTGCCTCCCCCCACCTGGGCCGCAGCGCCCTGGATGCCGTGGAACTGATGAGCGTGGGCTGCAACTACCTGCGCGAGCATGTGATCCCCGAGGCGCGCATCCACTATGCC
>CAKWRB010000046.1:8868-9089 GCA_934845495.1 uncultured bacterium | reverse complement strand
GTAAAGGCCATCATGACGGTCAGGATCGCCGGCAGGATGTACAGAACGGTGATAAAAATCAGAAATGGCGATAGGAAAAGATATGCCTGCATATTTTTCTGCCGCATATTTTGCTTCATAGTGTCCCTCCCGGGGACAGGGGAGCCAGTTGCCCCGCCGCTGTCCCGAAAATATGCATAATAACAATGAGAGCATAGACCCCCGCCTCAGGAAAGTCTATG
>CAKWRB010000046.1:0-8858 GCA_934845495.1 uncultured bacterium | reverse complement strand
CTGTCTCACTGCCTTTTCAGGAAAATGGTTTACTTGTATTCAACCAGACCTGCGTCGAGGTTGATCTCGATCTGGGTCTTCATATCAGCCACAGCCTTCTCCGGAGTAGTCTGGCCCAGCTCCAGCAGCTGGATCTGCTTATAGAGCTCACTGCTGAAGGTGGTCATGCCAGCCAGGGTGGGAGGAGTTACGGACAGATCAGCCATGTAGCCTACCTTTTCCAGGATCGGGTTGGTCTTGATGTCCTCCATCTCGTTGGCAGCCTTTACCGACGACAGGGTGAAGATGGTGTCAGCATGGTGGGCCAGCTGGTCGATAGAACCACCGCTGTACAGTTCGCGGAACAGATCCTTACAGATCTCGGGGTACTGGGTGTTGGCATTGATGCCCATGCCCTGGGGAGCAGCGATGCAGAAGGGGGTCTTGTTGTACTCGGAAGCCGGGAATACAGCAAAGCCTACATCTTCAGCAAACTGCTCAGGGGTCTTGTTCACTGCACCCGCTACATAGGTGGCCGAGTACAGGGGGCCATAGTAAGCAAAGGCAGTGCCGTCGCCCACCATGGTATTGATGGTAGCCCAGGTGGACTGGGTCAGGTTCTGAGGAGTAATCTTAGTGGTATTGGCGTTGTCGTAAATCTCCTGGAAGAAGCGCTGCAGACCCTCGCTGTCGAATACCAGCTTGCCCTCGGCATTGTAGTACTCGCCGCCCAGAGTCTTGAGTACATCCAGGAAGTCGCCGCCGGCGCCGGGACGATGGGTCAGGCCCCAGGTTGCGGCACCCTTATCCTGTACTTCCTTGCACAGAGCCAGGAACTGCTCCCAGGTGAACTCGCCGTTTGCCATCTGGGTGGGCAGAGCTTCGATTTGCTCATCGGTCCAACCGATCTCTCGAAGAGCGGACTTGTTGTAGTAGAGTACACGAACCGGCAGGTCGAAAGGCATACCGTAGGCCTTGCCGTTTACCAGGTAGGGATTGAAGATACCCTCTACAAAGTCATCGGTCATCAGGTCGGAGAGATCCAGCAGCATGCCGGCGTTTACAAAGCCATTGATGTCGCTGTCCAGCGAGAAGATGTCCGGGCCCTCGCCGTTCTTCTGGGCGAAGATCAGGTTGTTGTGGTACTCGGTCCAGTCGATGCGGGCATAGTCGGTTGCGAACTCGATCTTGAGGTCCTTGCCCTCAGCAGCATACTTTTCGTTCAGGCGCTCGCCAGCCTTGAGGACTGCGTCCGGAATGGTGACAAAGTCCATGTTGTGGGCAACCTTCAGGGTGATGGTGCCGGTGGGCTCTTCGCCGGTACCGGCAGCGGTGGAGCTGCTGTTGCCGCCGTTCGAGCAGCCAGACAGCATGGATACTGCCATCAGTGCAGCCAGAGTCAGACTCAGAAGCTTTTTCATATGTTTCCTCCAGTTTTTTTGTCCGGGGCGGCCGGGTCATGGGCCCCTCGGTTTTCATGAATAGAATCAGTTCATGCAAAAGCGCTTTTATTTTGCAGGAGCTGATCTTTTGCGTACTCATTGTAACATTTTATACATAAAATTTAAATTGATTTTTTTTGCAAACTGCCAGTAGTTTTCCAGGCCGTTTTTGTCCAAAACGCCGTATTTTTCGCGGAGTTAAGCCATTTTTCACGCATTTGCAACATTGGCACTTGCTCGAAAAATCTCTTCTTGCTATAATAAATAAACATAATTTGTGAACAAAAAAAGCAGCCGCTGCACCCGAACTCTCTCCGTAATGCAGCGGCTGCTTCATTTTTTATGGCAGCGGAGCAAAAGCAGCTCAGTGCTTCTGCAGGCAGTCGATGGTGAAGGGGTAGAACCCAAAGCTCTGATAGAGCCGCATGGCTGCCTCATTTCCGTAGGTCACGCAGAGCTTGCGTTCCCGGATGCAGTTGATGTCCAGACAGGAAAGGGCCATCTTGAACAGCTTCTTCCCCATGCCCTGGCCCCGGTACTCCTCCAGCAGGTAAAGCATCTCCACCTCTCCAAAGGAGGTCTCCCGGTTGGAGGTCACAGTGACGAACCCGGCATCCTGCTTTTTGTCCCGGTCCACCAGCACGGCGGTATACATGGCCGCGCCGCTGTCCAGTTTTTCCTGCAGGAAGCTCTTGCGGACGCTGAACTCAAAGGTTCCATAATAGTCCGCAAAATAGGGGGAATTGGCTGCGTTTGCCTGGATCAGACGCTCCCAGAGGGGTCTGATCCGGTCGATGTGTTCCATATCGACTTTTTCGATCTCGAACATAAAAGCTCCTTTCCGGTGAGGCACACCGGAACTCAGAACCGGCTGCGCTCTTTGTAATGGGTATGCAGTACTTCGTGTGCCAGATGGCTGCCCGGCTCCCCGAAGAACTCCTTGTAAAGCTGCTGGATCCCCGGGTTCTCATGGCTCTTGCGCATGGCCTTGCTGGCATCGTCGGCATAGAGACCGGCCGCCCGCAGTGCCCGGAGATCCACAAAGTTGCGCACCTCAGCCGGCTGTACCGGCTGACCGCCGCCGTTGACACAGCCGCCGGGACAGCCCATGATCTCGATGAAATCATAGTGCTTTTCGCCGCTCTTGATGCTCTCCAGCACCTTGCGGGCATTGGCCAGGCCGCTGGTAACTGCCACGCGCAGTTCCAGGTCACCGATCTTATAGATGGCTTCCTTGATGGGGGCCACACCACGCACTTCCTCGAAGGTGAGCTTCTGCATCTCACCGTCGGTGAGCCAATCCGCTGCGGTGCGGAGTGCTGCCTCCATAACGCCGCCGGTGGCACCGAAGATGCTGCCTGCACCGGTGGACATGCCCAGCGGTGCATCGAACTCTCCCTCCGGCAGGCTGGTGAAGTGGATGCCGGCCCGCTCGATCATCCGGGCCAGTTCCCGGGTGGTGATGGCCACATCGACATCGTACAGGCCCTCCACGGCATTGCTCTCGGAGTTCTTGGTTTCGAACTTCTTGGCGGTGCAGGGCATAACGCCGACCACATAGATATCCTTGGGGTCGATGCCCATCTTCTGGGCATACCAGGTCTTGGCCACCGCGCCGAACATCTGCTGGGGGCTCTTGCAGGTGGAGAGATTGGGGATAAACTCGGGGTAGTAGTGTTCACAGAACTCCACCCAGCCCGGCGAGCAGGAGGTGATCATCGGCAGTACACCGCCGGTCTTGACCCGCTCGATGAACTCGGTGGCCTCCTCCACAATGGTCAGGTCGGCGGCAAAGTCGGTATCGTACACCGCGTCAAAGCCCAGACGGCGCAGGGCAGTGACCATCTTGCCGGTGACATTGGTGCCGATGGGCATCCCAAAGGCCTCGCCCAGGGTCACGCGGATGGAGGGAGCTGTCTGTACAATGACATGTTTCTTGGGATCGGCCAGGGCCTTCCACACCTCATCGGTGTTATCGCGCTCGGCAATGGCGCCGGTGGGGCACACCACAATGCACTGACCGCAGGATACACAGGCCACCTCGCTGAGGTTCTGCTCAAAGGCGCAGCCGATGTGGGTCTTGAATCCACGGTCGTTGGGGCCGATGACCCCGATGCCCTGCAGCTTGGAGCAGGCTGCCACACAGCGGCGGCAGAGAATGCACTTGTTGTTGTCCCGGTACATATGCACCGCCGAGTCGTCCACTTCATACTGGATGTTCTCGCCGGCATAGTAATCCTCATCGCTGACCTTGAATTCCCGGCAGAGCTTCTGCAGTTCGCAGCTGCCTGCACGCACACAGGTCAGGCACTTTTTGGTATGGGTGGAGAGGATCAGCTCCAGCGTCTTTTTTCTGGCTTCAAACACACGGGGAGTCGAGGTCATGATCTCCATGCCCTCGGCCACCGGGTAAACGCAGGCAGCCACCAGGCTGCGGGCGCCCTTGACTTCTACGACACAGATGCGGCAGGCACCGATCTCATTGATTTCCTTGAGATAGCACAGGGTGGGAATATGGATTCCTGCATACCGGGCTGCCTCCAGGATCGTGCTGCCAGCGGGCACAGTGTACTGCTCGCCGTTGATTTTTACATTTACCATATCCATTCTATCACACAACCTACTTTCTGACAATCGCGCCGAAGCGGCACTTCTCGATGCAGGCGCCGCACTTGAGGCACTTGCCGGGATCGATCACATGGGGTTCCTTGACGGTGCCGGTAATGGCGCCTGCCGGGCAGACCTTGGCACACAGGGTGCAGCCGCGGCACTTTGCAGGGTCGATGGCATACTGCAGCAGTTCCTTGCAGACGCCGGCCGGACATCTCTTGTCCTGGATATGGGCGATGTATTCATCGCGGAAATACTTGAGGGTGCTCAGCACCGGGTTGGGTGCCGACTGTCCCAGACCGCAGAGGGAGTTTTCCTGGATGTAATGGCAGAGCTCCTCCATCTTGTCCAGGTCCTCCATGGTGCCCTGGCCCTTGGTGATCTTGTCCAGCATCTCGTACAGACGCTTGGTCCCCACACGGCAGGGGGTACACTTGCCGCAGCTCTCGTCCACAGTGAACTCCAGGTAGAACTTGGCGATATCCACCATGCAGGTGTCCTCGTCCATGACGATGAGGCCGCCCGAACCCATCATCGAACCGATCTCGATGAGGTTGTCGTAGTCGATGGGCACATCCAGGTATTCAGCCGGGATACAGCCGCCAGAGGGGCCGCCGGTCTGGGCAGCCTTGAACTTCTTGCCGTTCGGGATGCCGCCGCCGATCTCCTCCACGATCTCCCGGAGGGTGGTGCCCATGGGAACCTCCACCAGGCCGGTGTTGTGGATCTTGCCGCCCAGGGCAAATACCTTGGTGCCCTTGCTCTTCTCGGTGCCGATGGAGCGGAACCAGTCGGCGCCGTGGAGAATGATCTGCGGGATATTGGCATAGGTTTCCACATTGTTGAGAACGGTGGGCTTGCCGAAGATGCCCGAGGTGGTCGGGAAGGGCGGACGGGGCCGGGGCTCGCCGCGCTTGCCGTTGATGGAGGTCATCAGGGCTGTTTCCTCGCCGCAGACAAAGGCGCCGGCGCCCAGGCGCAGTTCCATATCAAAATCGAACCCGCTGCCCAGGATATTCTTGCCCAGCAGCCCCAGCTCCCGGGCCTGGTCGATGGCGTGCTGCAGGCGCTGTACCGCAATGGGGTACTCGGCACGGATGTAGACAAAGCCGTGGTTGGCGCCAATGGCATAGGCGGCAATGGACATGGCCTCGATGACAACATGGGGGTCGCCCTCCAGAATGGAGCGGTCCATGAAGGCGCCGGGGTCACCCTCGTCGGCGTTGCAGGCCACATATTTCTGATCGGCCTTGGAAGCGGCACCAAAGCTCCACTTCTGGCCGGTGAGGAAGCCGCCGCCGCCCCGTCCGCGCAGGCCGGAATCCTTGACGGTCTTGATGACCTCCTCGGGGGTCATCTCGGTGAGCACCTTGCCCAGGGCGGCATAGCCGTCGTAGGCGATGTACTCGTTGATGTTTTCCGGGTCGATGACGCCGCAGTTCTTGAGCGCCACACGCATCTGCTTCTTATAGAAGTCGGTCTGGTCCAGGCTCTTGATGGTGTCCTCCTGGACGGTCTCCTGATAGAGCAGTCTCTTGACCACACGGCCCTTGAGCAGGTGCTCTTCCACGATTTCGGGCACATCGTCAACATTCACCCGAGAGTAGAAAGCTCCCTCGGGGTAGACGATCATAATGGGGCCCAGGGCACACAGGCCAAAGCAGCCGGTGCAGATCACCTTGACCTCATCTTCCAGGCCCACGCTCTTGATGTTGTTTTCCAGCGCCCGCACGATGCGGTCACTGCCGGAGGAGGTACAGCCGGTGCCTCCGCACACCAGTACATGTGAACGATACATCTCTTTGCCGTCCCTCCCGTTAATCCTTGGCTTCGGCCTGAGCCGCGCCGATGGTGTATTCTGCAATGGGGTGGCCGTTGACCAGATGTTCTGCCACAACCTGAACGATCTTGTCCTCGGTCATCTTGACATAGGTCACCTTTTCCTTGCCGTTTTCAAAGACCTCTACCACCGGCTCGTACTGACAGATGCCGATGCAGCCGGTCTGGGCCACGGTGACATTTTTAAGGCCGCGCTTGGCCACTTCCTCGGTCAGGCGCTGGAGCACCGGGCGGGCGCCGGCGGCAATGCCGCAGGTGGCCATGCCCACTACCACACGAATGTTGTCCTTGGCGTCATGGCGGATGCCCATCTGATCCTTCATCTGGTCCCGCAGCGCCTGGAGCTCTTCCAAACTTTTCATGCTCTTGTTACCCCTTTCGATTGGTTCTCCGGGTACCGGCTCCGGCTGCGTCCACCGGGCCGCATCATACTTTATAAATAAAACAGGATTCCTGTCTGTGAATTTCCGGTTCACTTTCAGATGCCGCCAGCCTGCACGGTCGTGCCCCGCAGGGCCCGTTGCCGCCAGCCGGCGGTGGCCATTGTACTCTGTTTCACGCAAGCGGGCTTCCCCGCAAGATCTCTCCGAAGTTCTCCCGTACGAACTCGGTGAGAAAGGCGATCACCTCCGGTGTATCCAAAGGCACATCGCCCAGAACCTGCCGGAACTGCCGGGTATCGGCGGTGAACTCCCGCCCATCGCAGGCGGCGTGCAGCACCAGGTCCACCCCGGGGCTGGTCTGGACCAACACCCCATAGGTTCCCCCCAGGTCGCCCATGGGGGCGGCGTCCAGGTGCAGCGGATCGAGCTGGGCGGTCACCTCGGTGCCCTTTCCCGGCTCGGACCACACCCGGAAGCTCCCCCCGGCCAGCTCCGCCGTCTGGCGGAACAGCGCCGTGCCCAGCCCCACCTTGCGGGTGGTCCGGGTGGTATAGAACGGGTCGCTCACCCGGCTGGCAACCTCCGGGCTCATGCCCCGGCCGTTGTCCCGCACGGTGATGGTCAACCACGGTGCTTTGCCCAGCTGGTACTCCACCCCGATCTCCACCAGGGTGGCCCCGGCTGCCACCGAGTTTTCCGCAATATCCAGAATGTGCAGTGAGAGTTCTTCCATCTTCCCCTCCTATTCCGGCAGGTTGGCCCGGTGTTACTTGTACCGGGCCAGGATCTCGTCCAGATCGTCCACGATCAGCCGGCCGTACACCTCATCGTTGATGGTGATGACCGGGGCCAGACCGCAGGCGCCGATGCAGCGGCAGGCATCCAGCGAAAACTTGCCGTCGGCTGTACATTCGCCGCCATCGATGCCCAGCTTTTCCTTGAGGGCGTTGTAGATATCGCCCGATCCCTTTACATAGCAGGCAGTACCCAGGCAAACCGATACTTTATACTGTCCCTTGGGGTTGAGGGTGAACTGGGAGTAGAAGGTGGCTACACCGTACACTTCCTCCAGCGAAACACCCAGCCCTGCGGCAACCCGCTGCTGTACCTCGATGGGCAGATACCCGAAGATCTCCTGCGCCTTCTGGAGTGCCGGCATCACGGCACCCTGGGTCTCCCGGAGTTCCTGGAGCACCTGCTCCAGCTTCTGATCCTGTTCCGGTGTGGACGAGAACGGGATCGCTGACTTTCTGTTGGCCATCTGAAATCAAACCTCCTTGGTCTGTGTTAAATGCGATTCAAGTAGACTTTTTTAGTATAAAACAACTATCTTACCCCTTAAATCATCATAAATTATAGCAAAATCCACAACAGAAAGTCCATAGTGGATTTGTCAAAAAATTATCAGTTCTTTTGTTTCAAGCTGGCCATCCGGCGATTTTTGCTATGGATTTTCACTAAAAATTACAGATTTTGCTTTTACAGCTTGCTAAAGTCTCCGCTGATGATTTATGCACAGTCACTACTTTTTTCGTTTTACAGCCGCAAAGGATAGTTGATAAAGCAGATTTTGACTGATATAATAATAGCAACATCGTGTTTGCCTGGCGGAGCGCTGTATTTCACCGGCAGACCGGAAGCCACCCATCCACCCAAAGGAGGATATAAGATGAAAATTTCCGAAGTGATCCGGATCCTTTCGGCCGAAGTGATCTGGGGCGACGAACAGCTCTGTGAGCGGGAGGTGCAGAATGCCTGCGGCAGTGACCTGATGAGTGATGTGCTGGCCTATGTCAAGGACCAGTCGCTGCTGCTCACCGGCCTGGTAAACCCGCAGGTGATCCGAACTGCTGAAATGATGGATTTTCTGTGTATAGCCTTTGTGCGCGGCAAGCGCCCGGATGATGCCATGATCCGGCTGGCAAGCGAGTACAACATTGTGCTGATCCGCACCGAGGAGCGCATGTTCTCGGCCTGCGGCAAGCTGTATGCCGCCGGGTTGGACGGCAGTGGCCTGTGAGCGCCCTCTGCTACCGGTTTCAGGTGCCGGGGGACGACTATTCCCGTGCCGGAGAGGCCTCCAGCACGGTGAAAAACCGGCTCAAGCAGCTGGGTGTAAAACCGGAGGATATCCGCCGGGTCAGCATTGCCCTGTATGAAGGGGAAATCAACATGGTGATCCACGGCGGCGGCGGCGAAGTGACCGTCACCGTGGCCCCCGACCGGGTGGACCTGGTGCTGGAGGACCACGGCAAGGGGATCCCCGATATCGAAACGGCCATGCAGGAGGGCTTTTCCACCGCTTCGCAGGAGGCGCGGAACCTGGGCTTTGGCGCCGGGATGGGCCTGCCCAATATGAAAAAGTACACCGACACCATGCAGATCGAGTCCACAGTCGGGGTGGGCACCACTGTGCGCATGACCGTTCTGCTGTGACCGAGCGCCCGGAAGGAGGGACAGATCAACGATGGAATCATTTTTTCACTCAGTAAAACTGGACAGCGGACTCTGTGTGGGCTGCACCAACTGCGTCAAGCGCTGCCCCACTGCTGCAATCCGCGTCCATGATGGCAAGGCGCACATTCTCCGGGAGCTGTGCATCGAC
>CAKWRB010000045.1:8661-9158 GCA_934845495.1 uncultured bacterium | reverse complement strand
GTCCGCAGGGGCCTGCCGGCATCCCCGGCGCTGAAGGTCCTATTGGCCCGACCGGCCCGCAGGGGCCTGCCGGCATCCCCGGCGCTGAAGGTCCTATTGGCCCGACCGGCCCACAGGGGCCTGCCGGTGTTGCACCACCTGTCAGTGCCCTGTATGCCACTAACACAGCTGCGCAGGCAACGCCCAACCGCGGCAGCAGTATTTCTTTCGATACCAACCAGGCAACCACGGGGGCTGATATCACCCATGCGCCTGGGTCTGCCGACTTTGTGCTGACCGAAACCGGACTGTATCGGATCAATTATTCGGCCGTGGTCACCAATGCAGCTGCTCCCGGCACTGTTGGCCTGGAACTGCAGCAAGGAGGAGCTCCGGTTCCAGGAAGCATTCGTGAAACAAAAATCAACAACACCGCTGACCCGGCTGCCATCAGCAGCGATGTCCTTGTAAATATCACCAATGCACCTGAAACGATTACTCTGAACTCCACGCAGGAC
>CAKWRB010000045.1:0-8651 GCA_934845495.1 uncultured bacterium | reverse complement strand
AATACCACTGCAGCATATACCAGCATGGTGATTCAGAAGCTCAACTGATTTATCCTCCGTGATTTGACGGGCAGTCCCTGTGGCTGCCCGTCATTTTTCGATACAACAAAGACTTCCAGGAGGTCCACCGATGAAAATCGTTGTATATGCCATCTGTAAAAATGAAAGCCAATTTGTAAATCGCTGGATGGATTCCATGCAGGAAGCAGATCAGGTTGTGGTGCTGGATACCGGTTCCACGGACAAAACCCCAGCACTGCTCCGCCGACGCGGTGCGCTTGTTTATGAGGAGACCATCTCCCCCTGGCGCTTTGATACAGCCCGGAACCGTTCCCTGGAACTGGTGGATGAAGATGCCGACCTGTGCGTCTGCACCGATTTAGACGAACTCTTCCGCCCCGGATGGCGCTCTGCTCTGGAACAGGTCTGGGAACCAGGGACCACACAGGTACGTTACCCCTATGTGTGGAGTTTTCAGCCCAATGGCGGGGATGGTGTCACATTCTGGCAGGAGAAGATCCACCTTCGCCACGGGTATCGGTGGGTGCATCCAGTTCACGAGGTGCTGCACTGGCTCGGAGACAGCACAACCCCAAAAATCGTATCTGCCCCAGGCATCCGGTTGGAGCACCATCCGGACACCCGGAAATCCAGAGAGCAATATCTGCCGATGCTGGAACTTGCTGTCCGTGAAGCCCCGGAAGATGACCGCTGCCTCCACTATCTTGGCCGGGAATACCTCTACCACCGGCAGTGGGACAACTGTATCCATACTTTGAAGCAACACCTTGCCATGCCCAATGCCCACTGGCCGGATGAGCGGGCCGCCTCTATGCGGTACATCGGCACCGCTTACAGCCATAAAGGCGAACCGGACACCGCGGTACAGTGGTATCTCCGGGCAGCTGCTGAGGCGCCTTATCTCCGGGAGCCGTTGACCGATCTTGCCATGGAGCTGTACCGGCAGGAGGACTGGCACGGCGTCCTCTTTGCAGCCCAGCGAGCCCTGCGAATCCAAAAGCGCCCCCAGAGCTATATCTGTGAAGCAGAGGCCTGGGGAAGTCTGCCCTGGGATTTGATCTCCATCGCCTGGTATCACCTTGGCCGCCATACGCTTGCGCTGGAGTATGCGCTGCAGGCATTAGAGCTGGATCCGGAGAATCAGCGCCTGCAGGAAAATGTCCGTCTGCTGCAGCATTTTCACGATACCGGCTCACTCTTGCCGGGTACCACGGACCGCCCCCAATTCCCCGGGTAAAAATATGGCAATTTTGGCAGTTCCATTTGGGGAGAATTGTGTTATAATAACCTCACAGAAAATGACAGGCTCTGAGCCGGAATACAACGATATAGGAAGTGCTGCTCAAATATGAACGAAATCAAACAAACCACCCCCTCCATCCTGGAAAAACCACGGAACGATGCCTCTGAAGCCCTGCTGTTCAGCACCCTTCTCACCGTAATCGGCGGCTTTTTTGAAAGTTACTCCTATGTGGCGCGGGACCATGTCTTTGCCAATGGTCAGACTGGCAACATGGCCAAACTGGGTATGAACCTGGCTGCCGGTGATTTTGCCGGTGCTTTCAAATACTTGATCCCCATTGTCTGCTTTGCCCTGGGAGTCTATCTTGCCGAAATGGTAAAGACCTTTTTTGAACGGCATCACCTGCTGCACTGGAAGCAAGCGATCCTGCTGATTGAAATCCTGCTTACAGTCATCACTGCGCTGGTTCCCAGTGAATACAACACCGCTGCCAATGTTCTGATCGGAGTGCTCTGCGGCCTGCAGATGGAGGCCTTCCGGCGGTTGAAAACCTATTCCTATACCTCCACTATGTGCACCGGAAACCTGCGCAGCGCCACCGAAGCCTTTTACCACTGCTTTGCCCTCCGCCAGCCAGCCGAGGGCAGCAAGGCGCTCCACTACTATGGGATCATTGCTATCTTTATCCTCAGTTCTGCCCTGGGCGGTGTTGCAACAGGATACTGGGGGAACTATGCCATCCTGCTCTGCGTTCTTCCGCTCAGCGCCTGCCTGTGGATCCTGGCCCGGCATCTGGATACCCTCCGATAATCCCAAAAATGCAGAAAAAAGACCGCTTTTTAGGCGGTCTTTTTTAGTTTGCGGACAGCTCCTTGATTTTGGGAAGATAGTTGGAGAGTACAGTGTGCATGTCCTCATGCATAAATGTATCCACCGAGACACCAACCAACACCTGATTGTAATCCTCTAGATCCACCGCTTCCAGCTCCTCCGGTGTAGCACGCCGTACATCCACAATGGCGATATCCGAATAGTGTACCAACAGGAACGGGATATAACTCAGCACCGTTTCATCAGCAAAAATCACCAGACTGTTATCGCTGCTGGTAGAGCTTTTGAGTGTGATCACCGGGGAAAGCCCACCCAGGATCAACCCATCCTCTCCCCCGTAGTCCGGAAGATCTGTTATGAACTCCGGGAACAGGGTGTAATAGGTACGGGATTCTCCCTGATCGTAGTGCGTCACCTGATATTCACGACGGTATTTGGAAAAGCGGTACATCAGTACCCGGTCGGGCTGAACCCGATCCACTGGCAGCTGTTTGTACAAATTTCCATAGAAGTAGTCATCCGAGTAATCGATATCGAACTGGTCCAGCGTACGCAGCGGCGAGATACCCAACCGCTTGCCAAGCTGCTCATAGACCAGATAGCCGCCCTTGGCCGTGAGGTGGTCGGAGGTACGGTAGTAGATGTATTCCTTCATACCGGAGAGCAGCTTCATATAGGTGTCCACCACCGAAACCGTACCGGACATCTCAGTATACACTGAATCGATGTAACTGCGCTGGTTGAAAAGGCTGATGTACTCCGGCAGCTCCTGCTGCTTGATGGCACAGGCGGTGGGCAGGAGCATCACATAGGTGGGGTGATCCTGGAATACGGCAAGATCGATGATCGACTGTTTGTTTTTACTGGCAATCTCCTCATCCGGTGGCTGGACATTTTTCATCAGCATGGTATCTCCCACCAGAATCCCATCTATTTCTGCTGCGCCCCCAAACAGGCGAACATCCGTTGCCAGCTCGTGCAGCAGCGGATAGGCAGGCATGTTTTCATCGGCAGACTGTTCCAGCTGAGCAGAGATTTTTCCATCTACCAGCGCCCGAAGGGTCAGGGTCAAGTTACTGGCTTCCCCTGTGGCAAACCGCACACACAGCACAGCAAAGACTGAAAAAATCACGGTGAGGAAAAAGATTGCAGAAATTCGTTTCGCCATAGGGCACCTCCTGAAAACAGACTTTTCCCTGCATCAGAGCAGCAGGGCCGTAGTGAGGATCAGCAGCGATCCATTGAAAATGGCCATTCCCCACTCAAAGACCACCGGGAACCTCCGGGACAGGAACCCGGAAAGGCGGTCGGCAAGACTGGTGAAGAAGAGAAGGCTCAACAGGATCACCAGATAGCTGGAAGCCAGATAGTAGCTTGTTTCGTCCGAGATCATACGCTGGGCAGAAAAACCCATCAATGCCGAAATCAGCTTTCCGGTACAGGTAAACTGCGGCATCACCAGTGGAGTCAGGCTGAACAGAAAGAGACCGAAGGTCACCGCCGACTGCAGCAGACCGGGAATGTAACGGAAGAGCCAGAAGTACAGGTACCGCTCGGCCAACACCATCAAGAACAGGAATCCCGCCCAGAGCAGGATTCTGGGGCTGGGATCGAGCCAGAGCCCCACTACGATGATCCCGATCAGAACTGCCAGAAGTTCCCGTGTATCGGCATGGCGATACCGGCGGAGCTGACGGATCCGCTCTGCTGAACCACTGACAATCTCCACCACCAGATCATAGAGCGGCATATTGATACGGGATACGCACTCCACCACGCTCTTGGCCTGGTACGGATAGTAGGCGACCCGGGGAACCTCCAGCGAGAAGATGCCGCACAGCCCGCGCGCCATATCTCCATACGCTGAAATAGTGAAAAAGATCGCCATCGCTGCTGCAAACACCAGCATCCAGGCCGAGAAGAAGGTGTACTCCTCCACCTGGATCGAAGCTAGCTTGTGGTAGAGAATCACAGCGCCATCGGCAATCATCACTTTTTTGGCCAGGCCGATGACAAACTGCACTGCTCCCCGGCTGATGAGCGTTGCCGAGGACCGGAGTTGGCTGAACTGGGACACAAAGCGCTCATACCGCACCACCGGACCAAGATAGCTTTTGGCAAAGAAGGTGGTGAAGAGTGCGTAATCCCAGAAGGAACAGAAATCCCCGGCCTTGCCCCGGCTGTGATCCCATAGATAGCCGATCAGTGTCGCTGTATAGACAAAGCTCCCCAGTGCTGCGCCAGGGATCCAGTGAACGTAAACCATCACCAGAGCCTGAACCACCACTGCCTTCCCTGCAAAGGCCAGATATCCCGCTGACCGCTCAGGATAACGGGTGCGGTAGAGTTCCAGGAAACTGAGCAGCACGAAATCCAGCAGACAGTTTGCCGCCAGGATCAGTGCTGCCGGAGCGCAGGCCAGCAGGTAATAGCCCCAGGAGAGCAATGTCAGGCAGAGGGTCCGCCGGTGCGCCGGTGTGAACCGGAACACAATGATTGCCAGCGGCAGGTACAGATAGATAAAACTGATGCTGCTGAATGTCATTTCCTCGCTCCCCTTTCTTCTGTATTTCATAGGTTGATTCAGCAGTCAGCTGTTTCGGCCTCGTCCTCTGCCCGGATCTCTGCAGCCAGGGCCAAAAATTCTTCGTAGCTGAGGATGCACCCCAGCACTCCCACCAGGGCATTGGGGCCCAGGTGTTCCGGAAGCCCCAGTCGCTTTTTCAGGCGGTCCCGAAGCCGGGAACTGTTGGCCCCACCGGAAAGGCCGGCCTCCATCAGGTCGGTCTTGGTGATGCGCCGGGTTTCCTTCTCCGCTGGTTCGGCAAATACACCGGCCTGTTCCAGCGCCTGGCGGATCACTTCGGCGGGCACTCCCTCCACCCCCAGCTTTCCCTCGGCTGACGGCTTATCCTTGCGCTTTTCCTTCCCGAAAATATCCGGGATATAGGCGTTGATGATCTGCTCCTTTGGAATGCTTCCGCTGAGATACCGGCGGATCCGGAAGCCAGCAGTATCCGAATCAGTGAGGATCACCAGACCCTGCCGCCGGGCAATCTCCCGGAGCATGGCCATCTTCTCCTTATCCTTGAAAATCCGGAAGCCTCCAGTCTCGATGATGACGGCATCGAGAATGGAGGACAGCTTTGCTTTGTCGTAACGACCCTCGACTACGACGGCCTGCTTGAGATGAATCATGCCCTCTCCTCCCCGAGCAGCAAAAACAGCTCGGTAATTGTCTTTTGCAGAACGATCTTTTCATCCGCTCCGGAGCTCTTCAGGGTGAAGTCGGCCTGTGCCAGCACCTCCAGTGCCCGCCGCAGAAAGTTCTGCGGCAGCTTCCGGCAATCCCGATAGGCATTGCGCATGGCAAATTCCCGCCCACGATAGCCGAAGTCCGACGCAGCCTTCGATGTCTCCACACCGGCAGAGATCGCTGCACGGGCACGGCAGAGGTCCACAAAGGCCATGCTCAGCACATGCAGGATATTCACAGCCGGCTCCCGGAGGTAGATCAGCGCCGCCAGAATGCTCTGGGCCCGGGCATAGTCCCGTGTCAGGATCGCCTTGGAGAGACTGAACACTTCTGCCTCCACCGTAGCGCTCACCAGGCGGTCTATCGCCTCCCTTGCAACCTCGCCAGAACCTGTAAAGGCAATTACCTTGTCAGCTTCATTCTGCACTGCGATGAGCTCTCCGGTGGTCTTGGACACCAACAGATTCGCATTTTCCTTGGAGATGCTGCAGCCTGCCGCTGCACAGCGCTTGATTACAAACGCTGCCAGATCCGCGGCGCTCCGCTCCCCCAGTTCCGCGGCAATGCCCAGGCGGTCAACCGCCTCCAGCACCTTGCGGCAGCGGTTGGATTTTTTTGGCAGGAACTCGTTTTGTTTGATGGCAATCACCAGTACAGTCGGCTCCACCGCTTCGCCCAGGATTTGGAGCAATTTGTCCAGATCGCCTGCAGAGAGCTTGTCGATGTCCGGATCGTCCAGAACGATTGCCCGGCGGTCGGCCATCATCGGCAGGGTGAGAACACTGTCGTACAGATGATCGAAGTCAATTTTGGCTCCATCAATTCGCTCATAATTAAAGGTCTTGTCCCCTTTGACAGCCCGGTCCACAATCAGCGCTGCATATCGGTCCACCAGATAGTGGTCGCTGCCATACAGAAGGAAAACACCGGATGGCGGGCCGGAGCGCAGGGTTCGATTCAGTTCTTTTTCGTTGATCTGTGCCACAGTTGGCTCCTCCTATTTCCAGAACAGCAGTTCGGTGCGCTGCTCGGTATTCTCCCGCACCCGGATACTCTCATTCGAGCGAATCTGCGCCGCCTGTCCGGGCAGTATCAGAACATCCGGCTCATACTGATTCATTATACCATAAACAGACTGAAACTTTAAGAGTAAAATCTCCCCACCGGAAACTTCAATGCCCAGCCCCTGCTGATACCAGAGCTGAAGCTTCCCAGACAGCACGGCTGTGACCTCCTCCCGGCAGTGGACCGGCGCATCACAGGCGCTCTCCAGATAGCCTGTCACTGCAGCGCTGTCCTGGGCAATGATCTGGAGAGGCGGATACTCCTCCAGCAATTCGAGCATACTCTCTGAATGCAGTGGTGCATCGTTTTCCACGATAAGCAGATCCAGCTGCTTTATTCCATTCCTACGAAGTTCTTCCAGCATTGCCCCCTCCCGATCTGCCAACAGCAGCACGGCACGGCTGTCCTGCGCCAGCAGGAAATCCTCACCCCGGGAAATCACCTGCACCGAACCCGCCAGCCACCACTGTTCCCAGGCAACCAGCAGACAGCAAAGGGATACCCCTGCCAACAGGACCGGGCGGAAAAAGCGGCGAACAGCAGGCAGTGCCGTTGCACCAACCAGCAGCGCCGTCATAAGCAGGACCGCTGCTCTGGAGGCCGGTGTATCCAGCGGAACAATAAATGGAAGCCGGGAAAGCCATGCAGTGAGCTGCAGGAACAGTCCGCCCAACAGCCTGGCAGGACCAGCCAGATAGACAGCCGTTCCCGGCATCAGCCACAGCAACAGCGCCAGCAGATACCCCAGAAGAAGCATGGGGGTCATCAGCGGCAGGATCACAAGGCCGGATACCAGACCATTGAGAACCAGGCGCGAATCGAGTTCTGCCAGGATTGGAAGGGTCAGACACTGGGCGGCAACACCGCAGGAGAGCAGATGGATCAGATCGGTGCTGAGCTTTCCCCCGCGCACTGGAAGATGCTTTTCCAGGAGCTGAGACAGGGGACGCTCGTAGAGCAGAATCCCCAGCGTGGCCAAAACTGAGAGCAGAAACCCATAGGAGAGCACCGCAAAGGGATCCGCCAGAATCAGCAGCAAAACAGCTAATCCAAGACTGTTAAGGCCATCCGCTTTACGGCTTATGATCCGGCCAAACAACAACACTGAGTACATCACCGCTGCCCGAAGCACTGCATGACTGCCCCCGGAGAGAAGAACCGGATACCACAGGCAAAGTAGAGCCAATCCGTTTCGCATCCGGCGGCGCAGCGGAAGCAGATTGGTGAACCCCAGCACCAGGTGGCAGAACACTGCAATGTGCAGCCCGGAAATGGCAAGCACATGGTAAATGCCGGCCTCCTTCATCTGCTGGGCAGGCTCCTCAAACCCGGGTCGGAGACCGGTGGTAATGGCGCTGAACAGCCCGCCCTCCCGGGTGCCCAGACACCGGATCATCTGCTGGCTCGTCTCTGCTCGCAACCGGGCAATGACTGCCCGTATCGGAGAAACCGACTCGTCCAGGCGGTCGATCTCCTCGCCAGTGGAGCAAAACAGGAAGCGGCTCTCCCCCACTGAGGTACGGTATTCGCTTGTATGGGGATCGTTGTAGGTCACACGGACTGTACACCGGAACGAATCCCCGGCTTCCAGCTCATCGGCGACGGCATTCCAGAGTGTAAATTTGATCCTTCGGGCTTCGCCGTTGGCAGTGCGCACCGTGCCGTATGCTTCATACAGCTGACCATGCCGCTTTTCAGTCACCACACCGACTGCCTCCGCCGTCTGACCATCCAGTGGCCGGAACCGGGATTCCAGGCGCAGACCAGCTGCCAGAATGAACAGGATGGCGGCAGCGCCGCTCAGCATACAGATCGCAGCCCTTCTCCATCGACGGTCGGCTGCTTTGACGGCACAGAACAGAGATCCTGCCAGTAAGAGCGGAAGCAGCAGATAGCTGTATGTGTTTCCATACAAAACGACCGCTGATGCGATCAGAACTGACATTCCTACATCGAACAGCGGTCGTTTCATAACGGTATTCCCCTTTAGTTTACAGATTCACAGCTTACTTGAAGAAAAGCGGGAGCTCTCCCAGGAAGGTGACATCCTTGCGCTCTTTGGCATCGCCTTCAGCCAGAACAGCGCACTTGCCGGCAATGATACCGCCGGACTTTTCTACGAGGCTTTCCAGAGCATACATCGATTCCCCGGTGGAGACAACATCATCCACAATGAGGACACGCTTGCCGCGGATCTGATCCATATCGGTGCTGTCCAGATACAGGGTCTGCACC
>CAKWRB010000044.1 GCA_934845495.1 uncultured bacterium | reverse complement strand
AGGTAGTCGAGGGTATGCAGTTCGACCGCGGCTACATCACCCCCTACATGGTAACCGATACCGAGAAGATGGAGGCTGTCATCGACGATGCCTACATCCTCATCACCGATAAGAAGATCTCCTCCATCCAGGAGATCCTGCCCCTGCTCGAGGAGATCGTTCAGGCTGGCAAGAAGCTGGTCATCATTGCAGAAGATGTGGATGGTGATGCACTGTCCACCCTGCTGGTAAACCGTCTGCGCGGCACCTTCACCTGCGTGGCTGTCAAGGCTCCTGGCTTTGGCGACCGCAGAAAGGAAATGCTCCAGGATATCGCCATCCTCACCGGCGGCATAGTCATCAGCAGCGATCTGGGCTACGAGCTGAAGGATACCACCATGTCCATGCTGGGCCGTGCCCGTCAGGTCAAGGTTCAGAAGGAGAACACCATCATCGTCGGCGGTATGGGCGAGCGCGAGGATATCGACAGCCGTGTGGCTCAGATCCGCGCCGAAATCGAAAACACCACCTCCGACTTCGACCGTGAGAAGCTGCAGGAGCGTCTGGCCAAGCTGGCTGGCGGTGTAGCTGTCATCAAGGTCGGCGCTGCCACCGAGGTGGAGATGAAGGAGAAGAAGCTCCGCATCGAGGATGCTCTCTCCGCCACCAAGGCTGCAGTGGAAGAGGGCATTGTAGCAGGCGGCGGTACTGTTCTGGTCAATGCAGTTCCTGCCGTTGCCGCTCTGCTGGCTGGCTCGGAAGGCGACGAAAAGACCGGTATCAGCATCGTTTTGAAGGCCCTGGAGGAGCCGGTTCGCCAGATCGCTGCCAATGCTGGTCTGGAAGGCTCTGTCATTGTGGATAAGATCATGACCTCCGGCAAGAAGGGCTATGGTTTCGATGCCTACAACGAGGTTTACTGCGACATGGTATCCTCCGGTATCGTAGACCCCACCAAGGTAACCAGAAGCGCTCTGCAGAATGCAGCTTCGGTTGCCGCTATGGTTCTGACCACCGAGTCGCTGGTTGCTGATAAGCCTGAGCCCAAGGCTCCTGTTGCAGCAGCTCCCGACATGGGCGGCATGTATTGATCTAAAAAACGAATCAAACGGCTGAAAGAGCCGGACAGTTTCCACCAAAGGGCTGTCCGGCTCTTTTTGTTCGGGATTGACAGGATCCTGGAATCAGCGGTAAGATAAAAGGAAAACGACCGAAAAGGGGAGATCACCATGCTCAACATTGCACACCGGGGATTCAGCGGAAAGTACCCCGAAAACACCCTGCTGGCCTTCCAGAAGGGAATCGAGGCCGGAGCAGACGGCTTTGAGTTCGACACCCACCTGACCAAGGATGGAGAGATTGTCATCATCCACGATGAACGGCTGGACCGCACCACCAATGCCCAGGGCTTTGTCAAGGACTACACCCTGGAGGAGCTGCGGAAGGTGGATGCCTCCAAGCCCTTCCCGGAGTGCGGGTTCTGTGGGATCCCGACCCTTCGGGAGTATTTTGAATTGATCCGGGGCCGGAATCTGCTCACCAACATCGAGCTGAAAAACGGCATCTTCTGGTATGAGGGTATGGAAGAAAAGGTCATTGCCATGATTCGGGAGTACGGCCTGGAGGAGTGGGTGATCCTTTCCTCCTTCAACCACCGGTCGGTGATGAAGTGCAAGGCCCTGGCACCGGAGATCCGGTGCGGCTTCCTCACCATGTCCTGGCTGGAGCGCCCCGGGGAATACACCGCAGCCCGGGGTGTGGAGTGCTACCATCCGCTCCACCTGACTCTGGACCGGGAAACGGTGGACGAACTGCACCAGCATGGGGTACAGATCAACACCTGGACGGTAAACGAGGCTGCAGACCTTGCCCGGCTGAAGGAGCTGGGGGTGGAGGCGGTCATCGGGAACTTCCCGGACCTGGCTGCGGAATACTGCAAAGACTGATGCCCACGGAAAGTCAAAACCACCCACTAAGCTGATGGCTTGAATTGCTCCTATAAAGGCCTTTTCCGGCAAATGCTTCAAGATACACCAAATTTTATAGTTCACTTGCAGCACTTGTCCCACAGCCCGTAAACAGGAGAATCGCTGCTTTGCTATCCCTCTCTCCTCGCTTGGAGATAGCTGTCAGCAGCGCACTTCGTTTGATGCCTGAACGCGAAAGCCCTTTATAGGATACTGCCATCGGCAAAATCGGTGGTTTCTGGAATCGGACAGAAAAACCCCCGGAGGGAATTCCCTCCGGGGGTTTTGTTGTGCATAGATCGTGTACGAGGAAAAGAAGTGGGTTTACAGGAGGCCACGGGCTGTCAGAGCTTCTCTGGCCACTTCCTCCAGGTCACGGCCTTCCACATCCACAGCGTAGGTGAGGTCGGTCATATCCTCGTTGGTGAACTGTCCGCCCAGCTTGTTGAGAACTTCCTCCAGGTTGGGGGCTACATCGGCAAACTCCTCGAAGATGGCATCCCGTACCAGCAGGGCACCGTTGTATTCGGGGAAGAAGCCCAGGTCATCTTCCAGAACCTTCAGGCCAGCTTTGCGGTTGAGTCCGTCGGTGGCATAAACCACCATAACATCGAAGTTGCCGTTTTCCACAGCCGAGTACTTCAGCGAGTTATCGATGGCGATGTGCTCCTTGAAGTTGAGGCCGTAGGCATCACAGAAGGGGCCGTACTTCATCGAGCCTTCCAGGGTGAAGAAAGCATGTTCCGCACCAAACCGCAGATCCGAAGCAATTGGGATCAGGTCACTGATGGTCTGGGGGTTGTACTTGTCAACCACTTCCTGGGTGACAGCGATGGCATAGGTGTTGTCGGTGCCGATCTTGTCCAGCAGATGTACCTTGTACTGCTCTTCGGCAACCTGGTTGGCATAGTCGTAGAGGGAAATACCTTCCGGGACTTCGCTGGGGTCGATCTTCAGGTAGCTGGTGAGTAAAACGCCGTCATAGCTGTTCATCAGCTCACAGCTCGGACTGTCCGAAGTCAGGTCCTTGAAGTTGCTCACAGCGGCCATCTGGTCCAGGATCTCCACCTCGGCATCGGTGTGTTCCTCCACCAGCAGCTCCACCATCTTGTGGATCAGACTGCTCTCGGTAAAGGTGCCGTCGTAGATACGGATCGTCTTGGTTTCGTTGCCGCCGCAGCCGCTGAGCGCTGCAGTGAGCAGGCAGGCGGACAGAATACACGCCAGCATTTTTTTCATAAGTTATAACCTCCGTTACAATATTACCCAAACCGATTTAGATCGGCATCAGCCAATCAAACCGGATTCAGTCAGAAATTCCCGTGCCACCTCTTCCACGGTACGGCCTTCCACATCCACAGTGTAGGTGAGGTCGGTCATGGTTTCATTGGTGAGGGTTCCAGCCAGCTGGTTCAGCACCTCCCGCAGGTTGGGGGCTGTCTCGCTCATTTTGTCGTACAGGCCGTCCCGCACCAGCAGGGCGCCGTTGTATTCAGGGAAGAAGCCCAGATCGTCTTCCAGGACCTTCAGGCCGGCCTTGCGGTTGAGGCCATCGGTGGTGTAAACAACGGTCACCTCAAAGCTGCCATTTTCCACTGCGGCGTACTTGAGGTTGATATCCACCGGGATCTTCTCTTTGAAGTTGAGGCCGTAGAACTGGGTGAAGGGGCCGTATTTCATGGTGCCCTCTGCAGTGAAGAATTCGTGTTCTGCGCCAAACCGCAGCTCACCAGCTACGGGGATCAGGTCGCTGATGGTCTCCAGTCCGTACTGATCGGCAATGGCCTGGGGCACAGCGATGCAGTAGGTGTTGTTAATGCCCAGTTGATCGAGCATATCTACCTGATATTGATTCTGCACCTGCTGCTTGGCATAGTCGTAAAGGGTCTGGCCTTCGGGTACATTGCTGGGGTCCTGCTTGAGGAAGGTAGTGAGAACGGTGCCGTCATAGGAATTCATGATATCGCAGCTGGGTTCCTTCCGGGTGAGCTCCCGGAACATATTCACAGCGGACATCTGGTCCTTGATGGTCACTTCGGCGTCGGTTTTGTCCTCGACCAGGATTTCCACCATCTTGTGGATCAGCTGCATTTCGGAATTGATTCCGTCATAAAGGGTGATTTCCGGAGCAGCCTCGTTGGAGCATCCAGCGAGGACACCGGTCATCAGGATGGCGGACAGAACAATGGGTAGGATTCGTTTCATAAGCAAGAGCCTCCATAGGGTTGGTGCTGGGATGGGGCAGTTATGCATCCAGCAGGTTGTTTTCAATCAAAAATTCCCGTGCGACTTCTTCCACGGAGCGGCCTTCCACATCCACGGCATAGGTCATATCGGTCATTTTTTCGTTGTTCATGGTGCCGCTGAGCAGTCCAAGGATCTCCCGAAGATCCGGAGCCACATCCTTCATCTCTTCAAACAGCCCTTCCCGCACCAGCAGTGAGCCATTGTATTCAGGGAAGAAGTTGCGGTCGTCCTCCAGTACCTTGAGATTTGCCTTGCGGTTGAGTCCATCGGTGGTGTACACTTCGGTCACATCAAAGTTCCCGTTTTCAATGGCGGTGTATTTCAGACTGATATCCACCGGGAAAGTCTCCTTGAATTTGAGACCATAGAAGTTGGTGAAGGGGCCAAATTTCATGGTTCCAGCTGTGCCCTCCTGAGCAAAGAACTCATGCTCTGCCCCGAAGGTAAGCTCTCCGGCTACCGGGATCAGATCGCTGATGGTGTTCAGGCTGTATTCCTCGGCCACCGATTCCGGTACGGCGATGCAGTAGGTGTTGTTGATGCCCAGCGGCGGCATCATAATGATGTGGTGTTTGTCATAGACCTGTTCGCTTACATAGTCAAACAGCTCAACCCCGCCCGGAACATCGGTCGGGCCCTGTTTCAGATGGGTGGTCAGCACCGAACCATCATAGGAGCAGAAAAGATCACAGCTCGGCTCCTCTCGGGTCAGTTCCCGGAACATCAGCACCGAGGACATCTGATCCTTGATGGTGACTTCAATGTCAGTCCGGTCCTCCACCAGCAGCTCCACCATTTTGTGAACCAGCTGGATTTCGGAGTAGTTTCCGTCGTACAGTTCGATTTCGTGTATGGGTTTGCTGCTGCAGCCGGACAGTACGCTGGCCGCCAGAGCGGCAGAGGTGAGAAGCGCAAGGGAGCGTTTGAGCATTTGAATCCACCATCCTTTCAGGGAAAGTCCATTGTTACTTGGAAGCGACCGAGCTGTTTTTGGCGGTCATACGGCGTTCCACCCAGCCCATCAGAGTGTCAAAGAAGATCGCCATGATCATCAGAGCTGCGGTTCCGGAGAGGATCATACCCATATTCTGGATTCTGATGCCGCGGTAGATCACCGAACCGATGCCGCCGCCGCCCACGAAGGTGGCAAAGACAGCGGTACTGATCGAGTTGACGGTCGCAATCCGGATGCCGGTGAATACCACCGGGAACGCCATGGGAAGCTCCACCTGGAACAGCGACTGGAACTTGGTCATGCCGCAGCCCATCGCGGCTTCCTTGATGGCCGGGCTGACCTCGGTCAGGCCCAGTACTGTATTGCGGATAATCGGCAGCAGGGAGTATAGGGCAAGGCCGGCGATAACGGTCTGCTTTCCGGCGCCGATGACGATCATGATCAGGCCCAGCATAGCCAGGGAGGGAATGGTCTGGAGCAGGTCGGCCAGGTTGAGGATCACCTTCCGGGCCACGGGGAAGAGGTAAGCTACCACACCCAGGATCAGCCCCGCTACAATAGCAATGCAGATGGCACAGAGGACAATGGTAAGGTGTTCAATCAGAAGTTTAGAAGTCATTTTGCCCCTCCTTTCCGCAGGCCGCGGGGAGTGACAGCGATCTGCAGGCGGTCGATGAGTTTGCCCAGCACGACAGCCATGATTGCAGCGGGAATGGCGCCGGCAAGGATCAGGGTATCATTGTTGGAGGATACGCCCTGATAGATGAAGTCGCCCAGGCCACCCAGGCCGATGATTGCAGCCAGGGTTGCCCAGCTCACTGTGTAGACAGTGGAGAGACGCAGTCCGCCGATGATGTTGGGCATGGCCAGCGGCAGCTCCACCTGCATCAGGGTCTGCATCGGGGTCATACCACAGCCCCATGCGGCTTCCAGATACTGCTTTTCCACACCGAGCAGGCCGGTGTAGGTGTTTTTCAGCACTGGGAACATGGCATAGATGGAAAGCGCAATCAGTACGGTGATGGGCTTCATGCCGGTGTACAGGAAGAGGATACCGATAAAGACGATACCCGGAATGGTCTGAAAGACCGAGATCAGCGGCAGAGTAATTGCCGAGAGCTGCGGAGCCCGGGAGAGAAGGATCCCGAACACCAGCCCCAGAACAAAGCCGACGGCCACTGATACCAGCACATAGAGCAGGTGCTTTTGGATGGCATTGAAGAACATATCGCCGTAGATCTCGAAGAAGTTGGAGAGTGCGTTAAAGAATCTTGTCATACATCAATCCCCCCAGACTGCGGAGGCCAGTGCCCGGGCCATGCTGGAACGGGTCACGATACCAGCGATGGTCTGGTCCGGGTTGAGAACAACCACATAGTTTCCGCCCTGATTGATCAGCTTGTCAAAGCAGGCCTTTGCCTCGTCAGAGGTGGTGGCCTCCGGCATGACACGGTGTACCAGCGGCGCGATGCTCTCCAGGTGCTCCTGGCTGTGCTCGTTGATTTCCTCGATGCTCACAGTGCCAAGATAGCGGTCCTCTGCATCGGTCACCAGCAGGGTGTCAACACCATGCAGTGCCATCAGTTCGGTGCATTCCAGGATTCCGCGGTCAGCGCTCACCTTGAAGATGTTGGTGCGCAGGAAGTTGGAAATGGTCAGGGCCTCGTTGGTTTCGTTGATATGCTTGCCCAGGAAGCTGCGGATCAGGTCGTTGGCAGGGTTGCGGAGCATCTCCTCCGGGGAGGCGATCTGGGCAATCTGACCCTTATCCATGAAGATGATCACATCTGCCAGGCTGATGGCCTCTTCCATGTCGTGTGTTACAAAGATAATGGTCTTGTTCAGCTTGCGCTGGAGCTTTTTCACCTCAGCCTGCAGAACGGTTCGGGTCATGGGGTCCAGAGCGCCGAAGGGTTCGTCCATCAGTACGATCGGCGGCGAAGCTGCCAGGGCACGGAGTACGCCGATACGCTGCTGCTGACCGCCGGACATTTCAGAGGGATATTTGTGAGCATACTGTTCATAGGGCATATTCACCATCTCCAGCAGCTCGTGAACGATTTCGTCACATTTTTCCTTGGGATACTTCAGCAGACGGGGCACAACGCTGATGTTCTGTGCCACGGTCATATTGGGGAAGAGACCGATCTGCTGGATCACATAGCCGATGCTGCGGCGCAGAGCGGCTTTGTCGATGCTGTTGATGTCCTTGTCATCGATGTAGATGTGGCCGCTGTTGGGATCGATCAGTCGGTTGATCATTTTCAGGGTGGTGGTTTTTCCGCAGCCACTGGGCCCGATCAGAATGACAAACTTTCCTTCCTCAATCTCAAAGTTGAGGTCGTTGAGGATCACATTGTCGCCATACTGTTTGGTTACATGCTCAAATCGAATCATTTTGTAACCCCTTTCCTAGTTGAGTTTGCAGTATCACCTGATACATTTTTCATTTGGTATAAAAATATTATAATAGTGACAACTTGAAGTTGTCAATAAGTTGCCGGAAAATTTACAAAAAACTGCAATTTTGCTGTCCCTGTACAGAAAAATGTTCACAGTTTCCGAAGGGGGCAAAATTGCAGTTTCAGAAGAGGTTATTTGAGCCGGCGCAGCTGCAGCAGATGGGAGAGAAGACCGGACAGGGACCCGGCGAGGATCACCAGAGCTGGAATGGTGACAAAGTCGATGTGGGACAAGATTCCCAACAGCATACATCCAGCGGCGACTGCTGACCCGATCATGAGATTCTTGATCCGTGAAATCACCAGCTCGCGCTCGGAAGGTCCTTTGTTTTTCTGTTTACTCATAGAGGCATAACTCCTTGAAAACAGCGGAACAGCTCTCCGCTGCAGATTTTGATATATCATCTAATATAGGACGAAAGGCTGCGTTCGTCAAGGGGAGCGCAACAATGAGTCCGGACAGTCGGCTCATCGGGGAGTCATACGGGCGAGTGCATGATGCTTTGCCTCTCTCTTTTTCCTGCCATGGCGCAGCTCCTCAAGATGCTGCTGATTTAGCGGGCAGTATGCAGGATTCCTTTACCTGCTCTGCAGTTTTTCTTGTTTCGGTTTTTGTGCAAACACAATATTTCATACAAAAAACCTGTCCAGCTCGCCCAAAGGGGAGGTTAAGTCCGTTCCTGGACACAGGGCGGCCATCCGCACAGCCGCAGATCTGACAGAATATTCCGGACGGTTCTGGTATGATCGCAAGAAGAAAGGGGAGATGGAAAGTGGAGATACCGGTTTATGCCGATGTGCTGATGGCAGTGAACTTTCTCATCGACTATCTGCTGCTGCTGTTCTGTGCCCGCCTGTCCGGCCGCAGGATCCTGAGGAAGCGGCTCCTGTCCGGGGCTTTGGTCGGGGCATTTGCCTCTCTGGTGATTTTCCTGCCGCCGCTTCCATTCTGGCCGATGACCCTTCTAAAGGCGGGGACGGCTGTCCTGATGGTGCGGATCGCCTATCCCTGGCTGGGCTGGTGGGGGCTTGTGCGGGATGGGTTCCTGTTTTTTACCGTCAGCTTTCTGCTGGCAGGGATCTGCCTGGGGCTCTGGCTGGGACTTGGCACAGCGGGGGTGATCTGCTACAACGGAGTCACCTACTTTGATGTCAGCCTGGGAACACTGCTTGCTTCGATGACAGCGGCCTATCTGGTGCTGACGCTCTATGCCCGGTTCCGGGCGCTGCCATCGGGGGAGCATTTTACAGCTGTCCTTACCCGGAACGGAAAGAGCCTTCGGCTCCCGGCGCTCCGGGATAGCGGAAACCGCCTGACCGAGCCGTTTTCCGGCGATCCGGCAGCAGTGGCAGACCTGCATACTGTACAGGGACTGCTCACAGCGGAGGAGATTGCGGCGGTGCTCCAGGCAGGGCAGGGCAGCAGTTTCTCCTCAGATCCCCTGCTGCGGCTGGACCCCTGCCGGACTGCCTGCGGTGCAGGAGCGATGCTCGCCTTTCGGCCGGATCAGCTGCTGCTGGAAGGGGAGGAGGGCTGTCAGACGGTGGAGTAAATCTGGATTGCAGTG
>CAKWRB010000043.1 GCA_934845495.1 uncultured bacterium | reverse complement strand
TGCCTGCACACCCGGTGGCAGTGATGAGCATCGTCTCCACCCCGATGGCGGCCCGGGTGGCCGAACACTGGGGTGTGGAGCTGCGCCGGGTGCTCACCGGCTTCAAGTACATCGGCGATGTGATGAACCAGCTGGTAGAAGCAGGGGAGCCAGAACGCTTCCTCATGGGCTTTGAGGAGAGCTGCGGCTATCTCACCGGCCTGCATGTCCGGGATAAGGACGCTGTCAACGCCGCCCTGCTGGTGTGCGAGATGGCTGCTCATTATAAGATGGAGGGCAAGACCCTCTGCCAGGTGATGGACGAGCTCTACGCTCAGTACGGCACCTATTACACCAAGGCGGATAGCTTTGCCTTTGCCGGGGCTGGTGCCATGGAGCGCATGGGCGCTGTGATGGATCGTCTGCGCCGGGAGCAGCTTCCGGAGATCGCCGGGGCCGCTGTTGCCGGCTTCACCGACTATCGGAACATCGCCGCCACCGGGCTGCCTGCCGCTGATGTGCTCACCTGGGAGCTGGAGGACGGCTGTGCCGTCACCGCCCGGCCCTCGGGCACTGAGCCCAAGCTCAAGCTCTACTTTACCGTCCGGGCGGACAACCGGGAGGCCTGCCTGCAGCGGTACGAGGCCCTGCGCACAGCCATGACCGGGGCAGCCGGGCTGTAAGAACGGCTTTTTGGAAAAAGTTTTTTGTGAAAAGCCGGAAAAACCCTTGCTTTTTGCAGCTGTTTATGATAACATACTACTGTTACAATTATGCCGGTGGGCGAAAGAGGTGACAAAAATGAAAAATGGTATCCATCCCAAGTACCAGGACGCAAAGATCATTTGTGCTTGCGGCGAAGTGATTGAGACAAGATCCACCAAGCCTGAGATCAGAGTCGAGGTCTGCTCCAAGTGCCACCCGTTCTATACAGGTAAGCAGAAGCTGGTTGATTCCGGCGGTCGTGTTGACAGATTCAACAAGCGCTTCAATATGGGCAAGTAAGCTGATCGCACCTTCGTATACCAAGGACGGCAGCGTCTTAATAGAAATGATCGCGGAGCGGTGCAAGAAGCGTTTTTTGCACCGCTCCATTTCTGTTGTCGGAGAGGAGGAACTGCCAATGCAGGCGGAGTACACAACCCTGGCCGGATACGGCACCGATGAGTTTGTGGAGAAGCGTTCCCGCTTTATCGGCTATGCCAAGCCAGTGACCACCGAGGAAGAGGCCATTGCCTTCATCAACGAGATCCGTGCCCAGCATCGGGAGGCCACCCACAATGTCTATGCCTATGCCCTGCGGGAAGGGCAGGTGCGCCGGTATTCAGACGATGGCGAGCCCCAGGGTACTGCCGGGATCCCAGTGCTGGATGTGCTGCAGAAAAGCGGCCTGGTGGATGCAGTGGTGGTGGTGACCCGGTACTTCGGCGGCACCCTGCTGGGCGCCGGCGGCCTGGTGCGCGCCTATACCGAGGGTGCTGCCATTGCAGTCCGGGCGGCCCGCCCCCGGGTGATGAGCCCCTGCACCGTGCTGCAGATGGATATCGACTATGGGCAGTATGGCAAGATCACCTATATCCTGCCCAAGTACCACACCGTGACGCTGGAGAGCGACTTCGGCGCGGCGGTGCGCATGCAGATCCTCATCAAGGACAAGTACCTGGAGCCCTTCCAGAAGGAGCTTACCGAACTGACCAGTGCCACCGTGGTGCCCTATGCGCTGGAACAGCGGTTCGACGAGATCCCGGAGTGACAGAACAGAGCGATTCAAATCCACGAAATCCCCCATGCTTTTGGTGTTTTGCCGTAAAAGCAGCGGGGGATTTTGTAAACTTATTCCCTTTTTCAAAAAATCAAGGGGGATTTTCAATAAAATACGGTATATAGTAAGTAGAGCTGATTTTGTCAGAAAGGAGGGGGAGGCCATGACCATTCGGGAACAGCTGGAAGAGCGGGAGCGGCAGACCCTGTCGCCGATGGCCTCGCTGAGTGCTGAGAGCCGGGGCAGGCAGTTTCCTGCCGAGCCCTGTCCCATCCGCACCGAATACCAGCGGGACCGGGACCGGATCATCCACTGTAAATCCTTCCGGCGGCTCAAGCACAAAACTCAGGTGTTCCTCTCACCGGAGGGGGACCATTACCGCACCCGGCTGACCCACACGCTGGAGGTCAGCCAGATCGGGCGGACCATCGCCCGGGCGCTGGGCCTCAACGAGGACCTGGTGGAGGCTGCGGCCATGGGGCACGACATCGGCCACACCCCCTTCGGCCACGCCGGAGAACACGCCCTGCGTGAGGTCTGTCCGCTGGGGTTCAACCACAACGAGCAGAGTGTCCGGGTGGTGGAGCGGCTGGAAAACGACGGCCGGGGCCTCAACCTCACCTGGGAGGTGCGGGATGCCATCCGCTGCCATTCCAGCGGCTGCCCGGCAGCCAAGACACTGGAGGGCCGGGTGCTGCGCTATGCCGATAAGATCGCCTACATAAATCACGACATTGAAGATGCCATCCGGGCCGGTGTTCTCACCGAGGAGGATATCCCCTTCGACATCAAGTATGTGCTGGGGCGCACCAAATCCGACCGGATCACGGCGCTGGTGATGAACCTGGTGGAAAACAGCACCGACAACATCACCATGAGCCCCGAGATGCAGAAAACCTACGAGCAGCTGATCCAGTTTATGTTCGAGGCCGTCTACCGCAACCCCAAAGCCAAGGGGGAGGAGGGCAAGGCCCGGGATCTGGTGAAGTATCTGTACAGCTACTATACGGCCCATGTGGAGAAGATGCCCGACGAGTACCGCAGCATTGCCGAACAGGAAGGCGCAGAACGAGCCGCCTGTGACTACATCTCCGGCATGAGCGACCGGTATGCCGTATCACTGTGTGAGGAGCTGATGATCCCGAAGTTCTGGCAGCTCTGATCCGGCGGGGAGGGAGGCAGCACCATGATACCGGATAGTTTTCTGGAGGAGCTCAAGCAGCGATGTGACATTGAATCGCTGATTTCCTCCTATGTCCTGCTCAAGCGGGCAGGGCGCAATCTCAAGGGGCTCTGCCCCTTCCACTCGGAAAAGACCCCCTCCTTTGTGGTCTATCCCGAGAGCCAGTCCTTCTACTGCTTCGGCTGTGGGGCTGGCGGCGATGCCATCAGCTTTATCATGCGGGCCGAAAACCTCGAGTACATCGAAGCGGTGAAGCTGCTGGCAGAAAAGGCGGGGCTCCCCATGCCGGAGAACACCGCCGAGGATCGCACCGGCAAGCGCCGGATGCGCATCCTGGAGATGAACCGGGAGGCGGCGCGGTTCTTTCACCAGTGCCTGGTGAAAGGGGAGGACCGCCGGGGGCTGGAATATCTGGCCAATCGGGGCATGGATAAAAAGATGATCATCCGGTTTGGGCTGGGCTATGCCCCGGACAGCTGGAATGCCCTCCGGGACCACCTTCAGAAGAAGGGGTACTCCTGGGAGGAGATGCTGGATGCCGCCCTGGTTGTCAAGGGCCGGAACGACAGCGTTTACGATGCCTTCCGGGGCCGGGTGATCTTTCCCATCATCGACCTGCGGGGCAATGTCATCGGCTTTGGCGGCCGGGTGATCGGATCGGACCGGGGGCCCAAGTATCTCAACTCCTCGGATACCCTGGCCTATAAAAAAAGCCGGAACCTCTTCGCCATGAACTTTGCCAAGAATGCCGCCGACAAGCGGCTAATCCTCTGCGAGGGGTACATGGATACGGTGTCGATGCACCAGGCAGGGTTTGACAACGCCGTTGCCACCCTGGGTACGGCGCTCACCCCGGAGCAGGCCCGGCTCATCTCCCACTACACCGACGAGGTGATCCTGGCCTACGATTCGGACGAGGCTGGCCAGAAGGCCACCCGGAGAGCCACGGCGCTGTTCGATGAGATCGGCGTCAAGGTGCGGGTGCTGAAGATCGAGGGCGCCAAGGACCCGGACGAGTTCATCAAGAAGTACGGCCCCACCCGTTTCAAACTGCTGCTGGATGGCAGCAGCAGCGCCTCGGAATATGCCATTGCCCGGCTGCGGGAACGGCACGACCTCACCACCGACGAGGGCAAGGTGCGGTTCCTGAGCGACCTGGCGAATCTGATCGCCGGGCTGCCCAACCCGGTGGAGCGGGATATCTACATCAGCCGCTGGGCCGGGGAACTGGGGGTATCGGCTGAGGCATTCCGTCAGCAGGTGCAGAGTCTGTGGCGGAAAAAACGCAGCACAGAACAGAAAAAGCAGCAGACTGCCGATCTTCGCCCGGCGCCCCAGGAGGTGGAGATCAACCGCAAGGACCCTCAGCGGTCCCGGAATATGAGCGCGGCACTGGCCGAGGACAAGCTCATTGCAGCACTGTTGAAAAATAACGATTTCTACGGGTTTATCCGGGAACGGATCGGGCCGGAGGACTTTGTCACCGACTCGAACCGCCAGATTTTTGCCGAGCTCTGCCACCGGCTGGAGGCCAACCGGCCGGTCTCGCTCACCGCCTTTTCCGAGGTGCTGGACGAGCCGCTGATGACCCGGCTTTCCTGGCTCATCGCCGACAACGACAGCCTGCGGTTCGACCGGGAGCAGGTGGAGGACTACATCCGCCGCATCCAGGCCAGCCGGCTGAAAAAGAGCAGTGAAGAAGTATCGCAGATGTCCCCGGACAAGCTCGATGACTATATCAAAAAAATCGCAGAAAATAAAAGAGGATAGAAGGAGTGGTTGTGCATGGCATCGACCGATAAGAAGAATGTGATCAGTTCGCTGATCGAAAGCGGAAAGGCCAAGGGGAAGCTGTCCACTAAGGACATCACCGATGCGCTGGAGGAACTGGATTACGATGTGGAACAGGTCGACAAGCTGTACAGCATGCTGGAAGGCCAGAACATCGAAATCGTAGAAGAGGGTGCTTCCCTGGATGGCGACCTGGAAAAGCTGGATCTGGATGGAGATGATGCCGAGGATAGCCTGGATCTCTCCTTTGTGGATGGCGTCAACATCGACGACCCGGTCAAGGTCTACCTCAAGGAGATCGGACGGGTGCCGCTGCTCTCCTCGGATGAGGAAGTGGAGCTGGCTCAGCGTATGGCTGAGGGCGATGCCTATGCCAAGAAGCGCCTGGCCGAAGCCAACCTTCGTCTGGTAGTCAGCATCGCCAAGCGCTATGTGGGCCGTGGCATGCAGTTCCTGGACCTGATTCAGGAGGGCAACCTGGGTCTGATCAAGGCGGTGGAAAAGTTTGACCACACCAAGGGCTATAAGTTCTCCACCTATGCCACCTGGTGGATCCGCCAGGCCATCACTCGCGCCATTGCCGACCAGGCCCGTACCATCCGAATCCCGGTACACATGGTGGAGACCATCAACAAGGTCAAGAAGGTGAGCAGCCAGCTGCTGCACCAGAATGGACATGATCCGACGGCAGAGGAAATCGCTGCCGCCCTGGATATGCCGGTGGATAAGGTGCGTGAGATCATGCGGGTGGCCCAGGAGCCGGTATCGCTGGAGACCCCCATCGGTGAGGAGGAGGACAGCCATCTGGGCGACTTTATCCCCGATGATGACGCCCCTGCCCCGGCAGATGCAGCCAGCCACACCCTGCTCAAGGAGCAGCTGGGCGAAGTGCTCAAGACCCTGACTCCCCGTGAGGAAAAGGTGCTGCGCCTGCGCTTTGGGCTGGAGGACGGCCGCAGCCGTACCCTGGAAGAGGTGGGCAAGGAGTTCAATGTAACCCGTGAGCGCATCCGTCAGATCGAGGCCAAGGCCCTGCGCAAGCTGCGTCACCCCAGCCGCTCCAAGAAGCTCAAGGACTTCCTGGATTGATTTTAGCCGGCTCTTTCTTGACAAATCCGCCCGGGGAGCGTATACTGAGTACAGAATAACGCACCATTATAGTATACTTTATGTCTGGGAGGATCAGAATGCATATCACCTTGGAGGCGGATTACGCCGTGCGCATCGTCCACTGCCTGGCCAAGAACGGTCAGCGCATGGATGCCAAAAGCATTTCGGATGAAACGGGTGTGACGCTGCGTTTTTCCCTGAAAATCCTGCGTAAGCTGGTCTCGGCTGGCATCATCAAGTCCTATAAGGGGACCCAGGGCGGCTATGAGATCGCCCGACCGCTGGGAGAGATCACCCTCAACGATGTGATCGAGACGGTGGAGGGGCCCTTTGCCCTGAGCCGCTGCCTGCGCCAGGACTACGACTGCGGGCAGAATTGCTGCGGTGACGGGGACTGTGACTGTGTGTTCCGGGACATCTACGGGGAGATCTCCCAGGGGGTCAAGGAGAAGCTCTCAGCAGTGAAGTTCTCCGACCTGATTGGCCGGGACGGGCCGTACATTCCGCAGTGACAGGGGTTGCTGCACCATAATATTCAGAATCGTACAGACGGCAGGACCAGACGGGCTCCAGCCGTCTGTTTTTCTGTGCAGGAAAAGGCGGAAACAAGCAGAACAGAAAAAAGCAGGCATTGTTTACAAAAAGCAAAAGACTTCCCACCTGGCGATATGCTATAATAGCTGCAAAAGCAGCTATTATACTTTTGCGGCCGGACGATGATACCGTTTTGCTTTGCTCCACGGCATCATGGCTGCAAAAGCAGCGTGTCGGGACAGGAGAAACTTCGCTGGGCCCGGCTGCTTTGTGGAACCGGCGCGTTGGAGTCCTTTGGCTGTTGTCCCCGGGGGGAATGGGGCTGACAGCGGTTCGTTTGTATCCAGTCGCTTCAAATGGAGCGGCACATCACATCTGAAAAGGGGTATTTTCGACTGCAATGGAACATTTTGATTACAGTGACCGGTATCTGCGGCTTCTGGCCCAGAAATTCCGCACGGTGCAGGAAGTCAGCACCGAACTCATCAATCTGGAGGCCATTTTGGCGCTGCCCAAGGGAACCGAGCATTTTATGAGCGATATCCATGGGGAGGACGAGGCCTTTGCCCACATTCTCAACAACTGCTCCGGCGTAATCCGGGATAAAATCGAGGCGGTGTATGGCGACACACTCACCGCCGGGGAACGGGCGGAACTGGCCACCCTCATCTACTATCCCAAACATAAGCTGGAATACATCAAAGCACATATGACCGGCGACCTGGAGGACTGGTACCGGGTGACCCTGCGCCGGCTGGCGGAGATCTGCCGGGTGGTGGCTTCCAAGTACACTCGTTCCAAGGTGCGTAAGGCGCTGCCGGCCGATTTTGCCTACATCATCGACGAACTGCTCAACACCGATTCGGGTGTGAAGAACAAGGAAAACTACTACAACCGCATCATCACCTCCATCATTGAAATCAACCGGGCCGATGCCTTTATCACCGCCATTGCCGCTGTGATCAAGCGACTGGCAGTGGACCGGCTGCACATCATCGGCGATGTGTTTGACCGCGGTCCCCGGCCCGACCACATCATGGATATGCTCATGCGCCACCACAGTGTGGATATTCAGTGGGGCAACCACGATATGCTCTGGATGGGTGCGGCCTGCGGCAGCGAGGCCTGTATCTTCAATATCCTGGGCATCAGCGTCAAATACTCCAATATGGAGATGCTGGAGCGCGGATATGGCATCAGCCTGCGCCACCTCACCAACTTTGCCCAGAAAACCTATGCCGATGGCGGCTGCTTTGCCCCCAAGGTGATCTCGGCCATGGACCGGGAAATTTCGGGTACCGACAGCATTGCCCGACTCTACAAGGCCGTGCTGATGATCCAGTTCAAGCTGGAAGGCCAGGCCATCATGCGCAACCCTTCTTTCTGTATGGAGGACCGGCTGCTGCTGGATAAAATCGACTACGAAACCCAGTCCATCACCATCGGCGGTGTTACCTATGCGCTGGAGGACTGCGACTTCCCCACTGTGGACCGGAACGACCCCTACCGCCTAACCGAGGAGGAGCAGGAGATCGTCAGTGAGCTGAAAACTTCCTTTGCCCACTCCCCCCGGCTGCAGGAGCATATGGAATTCCTCTACCGGGTGGGGTCGATGTACCTGTGCTTCAACGAAAACCTGCTCTACCACGGCTGTCTGCCCATGAATGAGGACGGCAGCTTTGCTGAACTGGCGATTGATGGAAAAATGTATGCAGGCCAGACCCTGATGGACATTCTGGATCAAAAGGCCCGCTTTGCCTGGGTCAACCGGAAAAAGGATGGAGAGGAGCAGCTCCGGGCGGTGGATCTGATGTGGTATATGTGGTGCGGTAAAAAGTCCCCGCTGTTCGGGCGCGACCGCATGACCACCTTTGAGCGCTGCCTCATCGAGGATAAATCCGCCCACACCGAACCCAAAAATTCCTACTACCGCCACACGGCTGATCCGGCTGTGTGCGACCGTATCCTGCGGGAGTTCGGCCTGGAGGGGGAACATGCCCATATCATCAATGGCCACATGCCGGTAAAGATCAAGGACGGGGAAAGCCCCATCCACGGCGGCGGTAAGATGCTCATCATCGATGGCGGCTTCAGCCGTGCCTACCAGAAAACCACCGGCATCGCCGGCTACACTCTGGTGTACAATGCCCATGGCCTCAAGCTCATCTCCCATGAGCCGTTCAAGAGCCGGGAGGACTGTGTGACCCGGGACGACGACATCCTTTCCAAGACTGAGATCCTCGAGTCGCTGCCCGAACCCCAGAAGGTGGCGGATTCGGACATCGGCCAGGAACTGCAGACCCAGATCGACGGGCTTAAGCAGCTGCTGGCTGCCTATCGGAGCGGTGCCATCAAGGAGGCAAATCTCCGGCCCTGAGCTTGCATTTCGCCAGAACCGGTGATACACTTACAATAAAAGCCTGACCCTGTCCGGAACAGGAGATTTTTCAGAAAATCGGAGGATTGATCACAATGGCACTTCCCATGGACCGCGCTGCAGCGCTGGAACTTCTCAAGACCCACACCCATACCCAGTCCCTGATCCATCACGCCATTTCGGTGGAGGCCGCTATGCGCCACTTTGCTGAACTCTACGGAGAAGATGCAGAGTATTGGGGCATGGTCGGCCTGCTCCACGACCTCGACTATGAGGAGCATCCGGAAGAACATTGCCAGTTTACTCCTGGCTATCTCCGGGAAGCTGGTTTCGATGAGGACTTCATCCGTGCAGTTCTCTCCCACGGCTACGGCCTCTGCACCGATGTAAAGCCGGAAAAGCAGATGGAAAAGGTGATCTACACCGTGGATGAGCTCACTGGATTCATCACCGCTGTGGCCCTGATGCGCCCCAGCAAGAGCCTGCTGGACTTGGAAGTGAAGTCGGTGAAGAAGAAGTTCAAGGACAAGGC
>CAKWRB010000042.1 GCA_934845495.1 uncultured bacterium | reverse complement strand
ATGTCAACTCCCACGAGGATGAGGACGACGAGGACCGCTACGACGAGGAGGAAGAAGAAGAGGACGAGGACAAACGACACAATCGGTGGGACGAGGATGACGAATAACCCCGAAACCCAATGACTGCCGAAAAAACACCCTGCTGAATGCAGGGTGTTTTTTGCCGGGCAGCAAACCGCAATTTGACTGGAGATGGATCTATCATGATGGATGTTTTATTGGATGCCGGCCTGGACAGCCTGAAAATGCTGCCCTTCCTCTATCTGGCCTACCTGCTGATCGAATGGATCGAGCGCACTCGCGGCAGCCGGATCGAAGCGCTGCTCGCCAAGGGCAGCCGCTGGGGAGCTGCTGTGGGCGCTCTGCTGGGCACAATTCCTCAGTGTGGCTTTTCTGCCATGGCTGCCAGCTTGTACGGCAGCGGGGTCATCACCTTGGGCACTCTGATGGCAGTCTTTATTGCCACCAGCGACGAGGCCATCCCCATGCTGCTGGCTGTCCCGGACCGCTGGCCGGAACTGCTCCTGCTGATCCTCATCAAGCTGGGCATCGCCCTGGCTGTTGGCCTCTGCCTGGACCTGGTGGTAACGCATCTGCTGCCCGCCCGGTTCCGGGGTGGATTCACCGGAACCGCCGGCGAGGTGGATTGTCATGAGGAACATGAGGAGGAGGAGAGCATCTGGCGCGCTGCCCTCTCGCACACTCTGCAGATCTTCTTCTACATCTTCCTTTTCAGCGCTGCCATCGGGCTGTTGGTTTCGTTGGTGGGTGAGGAACAGTTTGCTGCCTTCCTGCAGCAGACCGGCCCCCTGCAGCCGGTTCTGGCAGCTCTGGTCGGGCTGATTCCCGGCTGCTTCTCCAGTGTGCTGCTCACCCAGCTCTACCTCTCCGGCGCCCTGCGTTTCAGCTCGGCCCTGGCAGGGCTGTGCAGTGCCACCGGTGTGGGGCTGGTCACCCTGCTGCGCACCAGCCGCAGCCTGCGCCAGACCCTGTTGGTTCTGGGAATGCTCTGGGGCATTGGCTCCGCTTCGGGCCTGCTGCTGGCTATGCTTGGGATCTGACCGATTGGTGACACGGTCACCGACTTTCTCCTTCTAAAGCGATATACTGGACCCATTCCCTCTGGATCCTGCCACCGGCGGCCAGAGCGGAATCTGATCCTGTTTTTGAATGGAGGAACCCATATATGAATCGACTTCCCAATCTCCCGATCCAGCTTGTAGGACGGGATAATATATCGAATCTTCATGACCTGCTGAACGGCCGCCCGCTGGTGCTGGCCCTGCACCGCTTCTATGGCTGCACCCTGTCCCAGTACGAACTGGGGGAGCTGATCCGGGAGTACCGCTCGCTGGATAACCCCGAGTTTGATCTGGTGGTGGGTGTACAGTCCTACCCCGAGTACATCCGCTCGCTGCAGGAGCGCTTTGAGGGCGTCCCGGTGCTCTGCGATGTGGAGGGCGAGGTCTACAATGCCCTGGAGCTGGGCAGTGCTGCTGACCGAGAGGAACTGGGCCGGGAGCCCATTGTTGCCGAGGTGATTGCCAAGGCCAAGGCCGCTGAACTGGTACATGGTGAGGATTCGGGAAATCCCCTGCAGTACCCCGGACTGTTTGTCATTGCACCAAATGGAGAAATCCGCTATGCCTTCCGGGCCAAGGCTCCGGCTGGCCTGCCTTCTCTGGCTGAGGCACTCCGGGAAGCCGGTCTCAACTGACCATATCGAAAAAAAGGGAGAGGAACCAACTGGTTCCTCTCCCTTTTTTTCGTATCGTTACTGGATCGGGGCATAGCTCCCGGTGACCTCCTGCCACTCGTAGAGATGCTTCCCGTCCTTGGAAACTGCATAGCGTCCGGTGCCCTTTTTCACCAACCAACACTCGGCTCCTTCCACCGTCACTGTTCCATCACAGGTAAAGAGACTGTTCTGAAGCATAGCGATGTTCTCCTCGGTGGTGCAGAGCTTCTGGCTGTTCTGGATCAGCAGCTCCCGTACCCGCTCCACTGCCTCCTGTTCGGTGATGCTCTCCCCCACAGCAGCGACCGAAGATTCCGGTCCCGGTACAGCAGCAGGCTCTCCGGCAGCACAGCCCCCCAGCAGAAGGCCCACCCCCAGCAGCGCACAGAGCAGTCGTCTCATGGTTCAGACCTCCTTGGGGTAGATCACGAAGAGAATTCCCGATTCCACCGAGATGGTGGCAACGCGGTCATCGCCGATGCGATTGCTGATGCCCAGCGGGAAACGGTTGGTCATCACGGCGTTGTCCAGGCCAAACCGGGCGCCCTGAATACTCACACCCTCAGCCCGGTCGCTGTGGCACAGCACCGAGAAGGTGCTCTCCGGCTTGCCCTGAATGGAGAGACTGCCTCCATCCAGCAGCCAGACCCGCTCGTGCGAGCCCAGGATCTCGGCTGCTGTACCCGGTGCATGTTCCGAGATAAAGGCCAGGATCTGCAGGTTGCCCAGCAGATGGTCCAACCGCCCGCCGGTGGCAGCCACCAGCAGAATGCTGTCGTACCCCTGCTCCAGGGCATAGCGGACTGCAATGACCGTATCGGTGTCGTCCTTATCCCGGATGTAGTGGCGAACCGGAATATCCTCGGGCAATGCCCCTGTATAGGAGTCAAAATCCCCCAGGAGCAGGTCAGGGCGCACGCTCAGCCGCTGTGCCAGCCGGTAGCCGGCATCGCAGCAGATGACGAAATCATCGTGGCGCAGGCCGATCTCATGTTTTTCGATCCCATGCTGATCCCCTGCGGTAAAAATTACACAGCGCGGCATTTTCTCACCCTTTCTGACGATGACCGGGAAGTTCCCAGTCGTTGAGTTTTTTGGCATCCTCATAGAGGGTGCAGTAGCTTTCAAACCGGCTGTGAGCAATGTCGCCACGCTCCACAGCCTCCACGACGGCACAGCCCTTTTCCCCGGTGTGGGAGCAGTCCCCAAACCGGCACTGATCCACATAGGGGGAAAACTCCCGGAAGCAGTCCGGCAGCTCCTCCTTCCGGATCACCGCAAACTTCTCCAGCTCCACCGAGGAAAATCCCGGTGTATCTGCCAGGAAGCCGCCGCCCACCGGGTACAGCTCCACATGGCGGGTGGTGTGCCGGCCCCGGCCCAGCTTTTCGCTCACCTCACCGGTGGCCACTGCCAGCTCCGGCTCCAGCGCATTGAGCAGCGAGCTCTTGCCGGCGCCGGTGTTGCCGCTGAACACCACCAGCCGCCCGCCGGACAGCTGCTCCCGCAGTTCGGCCACACCCTCACCGGTGGCTGAGGAAATCTCCAGGCAGGAGTAGCCTGCCCTGCGGTAATCCGCAAGGAGTTCCGGGTCCCGGCGCAGGTCGCTCTTGGTCACTGCCAGCATGGGCTCAATGCCCTTATGCTCCGCCACGGCCAGCATCTTGTCCAACACGAAGCGGTTGGGCGCCGGGCTGACGGTGGACACCACCAGCACCAGCAGATCGATGTTGGCCACCGGCGGCCGGATCAGAAAGTTCTTCCGGGGGAGCAGTTCGGTCAGGTAGCCCTTGCCCTCTCCGGTGAGTTCCGCCCGGGCCAGATCGCCCACATAGGGAGTAACACCCTCCTTGCGGAACACACCCCGGGCACGGCATTCCACCAGACCCTGCGGTGTATCGATATAGTAGAAGCCGCCCAGGGCACGGATGATCCGGCCCTCCACGGTGCGCACTTCGGTTTTCTCAGTCATTTCTGTCATTCTGCACCGCCTCAGTCGATCTGGGTGGAGAGACCATCTTCAAAGTCCACCTCATAGGTGCGGTAATGCTCTCCATCCAGCAGGATCTCCACCTCTGCTGTGCCATATCCGGTCAGGGTGGGCTTCCACACATTGGTGAGGCTGGGCTGGACCTGCCGTTCCATCACCATGCTGCCATCCTGGATTGCTGTGGCTGTCATCGTGGCAGAGCCGTTGTCCGGCAGAGTGATGTAGAGCTGAACGCTGCCGATATCCCGGTCACCCGAGCTGAGTGTCAGGTTGACATAGCTGCCCTCGCTGACCTGGGACCCAAAGACGGGGTCCTGGCCGATGACGGTATCGGTGCTGCTCTCGCTGGAGCGGTAGGTGATCTCGCCCACCTTGAGGCCTGCCTCTTCCAGCTTCTTGCGGGCCTTTTCCAGCGAGGCGCCGCCCAGGTCGGGAACTTCAGCGGTTTCGGTCTCCGGGCCCTGGCTGATCTGCAGGCTGATGGGGGTGGAGGCAGCCACCTGGCTGCCCTCACCGGGGTTGACACCACACACCAGGCCAGAGGGGACTACATTGTTGTAGATCTCTGCCCGGGTGATCTGGGTAAAGCCCTCGGCCCGCAGCAGGTTTTCCGCTGTCTCCGGATCCTTGCCCATCACAACCGGAACGGTGCCCAGCTCGGTGCCCTGGCTCACCTTGATTTCAATGGTGGCCCCTCCCTTGACGGTGCGCCCTTCGGACGGGGACTGATCGTAGATCTGCCCCACCGGATACTGGGCATTGTAGCCGCTCTCCTTGATCACAAGGTTGAAATCCTTATATTCGGCGCTGTTCTTGATCGATTCGTAGTCCAACCCGATGAGGTTTGGCACCTTGATATCTTCCACCCGCTCGAAGGGGTTATTGAGAAGCAGCATGGTGCCCACAAAGATGATCGAACCGATGACAAAGGCACAGGTCACCCCCACCAGCGTGGTGAGCAGACCCCGGCGCTCCCCCTTTCGGGCAGCGGTACTCCGGCCGGCTTCCTCTGCCAGTTCCTCGTTGTTCCGGGCCACCCTGCTGCGATGCTGGGAGCTGTTCCGGGAACGGGACGACCCGTTCCGCTCTGATTTCCTGTCCTTTTTCCCATTGGAAAACACGGCTGCAATCCCTCCTGCTCTGGCCTGCCGTGCCGCACTGCGGCTCTCTTCCTGGCTGGCCTGCTGTACTCCGCTTACCTCCCGCTCGATCATGGCCTCATGGGTCGATTCGGAGGGGGTGCGGTACTTGTATTCAAACGAAATAGACGGGTCCTTCTTGAAGGAGTCGATGTCCCGGAGCATCTCAGCGGCCGAGGTATAGCGGTCGGCAGCATCCTTCTGCATGGCGCGCATCACAATGGATTCCAGCCCTGCCGGAATATCCGGGTTCCAGCTCCGGGGCAGGCGGGGAACCTCCTCGATGTGCTTGATGGCCACTGCCACCGCCGACTCCGCCTCGAAGGGCAGCCGTCCGGTGAGCATTTCGTAGAGCATCACGCCCACCGAGTAGAGGTCCGCCCGATTGTCGGTAATGTCGCCCTTGGCCTGCTCGGGGCTTATGTAATGCACCGAGCCGATGGCCTTGTCGGTCATGGTGTGCATTCCGCTGCGGGCAAACCGTGCAATGCCGAAATCGGTCACCTTGATGGAGCCGTCCTTGAGCAACATAATATTCTGGGGTTTGATGTCCCGGTGAACGATCCCGTTGTCGTGGGCATGCTGCAGGGCGCGCAGGATCTGGACGGTGAAGTACACGGCTTCCTTCCAGTCCAGTACGCCTTTATGCTCGATATATTCTTTGAGGGTGATGCCGTCAATATACTCCATGACGATGTAGTTCACCCGATCGGAGAAGTTGACATCGTATACCCGCACGATGTTGGGGTGGGAAAGCAGAGCCACCGCCTTGGATTCATTCTTGAACCGGCGGAGCAGCTCTCCGTTCTGGACATATTCGTCCCGGAGGATTTTGACTGCGACGATGCGTCCGTTGGATACATCGGTGGCCTTGTAGACATTGGCCATACCGCCGATGCCCACCAGCTCATCCACCAGATACCGCCCATCCAGACGCTTGCCGATATACTTATCCATCGATCTTCTCCTTTGCATCGCCGGTCAGGATCACGGCGGTGATGTTGTCGCCTCCGCCGCCGGCATTGGCCGCCTCAATAAAGCAGGCGGCATCGCCGGCCTCCAGTGCGCTCTGCACCAAACCGGGGAACTCGGACGGATCCACATAGTTATAAAGACCGTCACTGCACAGCAGCAGGGCATCGCCCTCCGCCAGCTCGGTCTGGGAGAACTCCACCTGGATCTCGCTATCCACGCCCACCGCCCGGGTGATGTAGTGCCGCTGTGGGTGGCTGAGCGCCTCCTCCCGGGTGATCTCACCCCGTTCCACCAGCATCTGCACCACCGTGTGGTCATGGGTGAGCTGCGAAAGCTCTCCGCCATGGATCAGATAGGCGCGGCTGTCGCCGGCATGGGCAATGGTGACCCTGTTATCCTGGGCCACAGCCAGCACCACGGTGGTACCCATACCGCGCAGTGCCTGGGTATCCCGGGCAGCCCGATTCACCACCAGGTTGGCATGGGCGATGGCGCGCTCCATCACCGGACGCAGATCCCTCTGCTCTGCATCGGGGCTCAGCGCAGCAGAAAGCTCCCGCACAATGTCCCGGACGGTCAGCCCGCTGGCCACATTGCCGCCGTTTTCGCCGCCCATTCCGTCACAGAGCACCGCATAACAAAGGGAGTCCGAAATCCGGCAGAAGCTGAAGCTGTCCTGGTTGACCTCCCGGCACAGGCCGCGGTCGGTCTTTCCGAATCCCCTCACCCCTGGGCCTCCTCTCCCTGCTCGTACTGCCGCCGCAGCTGACCGCAAGCGGCGTTGATATCACTTCCCAGCTCCCGGCGCACGGTGGCATTGACCCCCAGACGGCCCAGGGTATCCACAAAGCGGCGGATGTCCTGCTGGGCGGTGCGGTCGTAGCCCCGCTCCTTCACCGGGTTCACCGGGATCAGATTGACATGACAGATCATGCCGTCCAGCAGTCTGGCCAGCTTCTGGGCATCGGCCGTGCTGTCGTTTACCCCCTTGATGAGAGCATACTCGAAGGAGATGCGCCGTCCGGTGGTCTTAAAGTAATCCCGGCAGGCCTGCATCAGCTGTTCCACCGGCCAGCGGCGGTTTACCGGCATGGTCTTGTTGCGGGTTTCGTTGTCCGGCGCATGCAGGGAGATGGACAGGGTGATGCCCAGGTCCTCCTTGGCCAGATCGTAGATGCGGTCCACCAGGCCGCAGGTGGACAGGGAGATGTGCCGCTGCCCCAGATTGTACCCCTTGGGGTCGGTGAGCAGCCGCAGGAACCGGATAACATTGTCGTAGTTATCCAGCGGTTCTCCGATGCCCATCAGCACCAGGCTGTCCACCCGCTCACCGCTCTGGCGCACCGTTTCGTACACCTGTTCCAGCATTTCCGAAGGCTGCAGATGGCGCACCAGGCCGCCCAGGGTGGACGCACAGAAATTGCAGCCCATGCGGCAGCCTACCTGGGTGGAGATGCACAGGCTGTTGCCATGCTTGTACTTCATCAGCACCGTTTCGATGCAGTTGCCATCCGCCAGGCGGTAGAGGTACTTCTGGGTGCCGTCGATGGCCGATTCCAGCCGGTGCAAAACGGTCAGATGGGTCAGGGTGCAGCGCTCTGCCAGCTTCTGGCGCAGTGCCGCCGAGAGGTTGGTCATCTCCGCCCAGTCGGTCACCCGCTTTTCATGCAGCCAGGAAAAGAGCTGCCCAGCCCGGAACCCCGGTTCCCCCCACTCTTTCATCAGGGCGGTCAGTTCGGGCAAAGTCATGGATTTGATGTCGATGCGCAGCTCCTCGCTCACAGGGTCCTCCTTACTGCGGAGAAGAAGAATCCGTCGCTGCCCTCGGTTTCAGGCAGCAGGGTACGGAAGAACTCTCCGTCTTGTGTGATTGCATGAGGTGAAAACTCCGGATGCTCCTTCAGGAAGCGGCGGATCACCTCTTCGTTTTCCTTCCGGTTGAGGGTGCAGGTGGAATAGACCAGCACACCCTCGGGCTTTACCAGCCGGGCACAGGCGGTCAGGATCCCGTACTGCACCTCGGGCAGGCCACCAAACTCGGCCACCGGCTTGTATTTGAGCTCCGGCTTCCGCCGGATGATCCCCAGCCCCGAACAGGGCACATCGCACAGCACCCGGTCAAAGGTGCCGATGTCCTCCTGGGGCGCCAAAGCATCCATCACCCGGGGGTGGACAATGGAAAGCCCCAGACGGTCCGCACCGGACTGGATCAGCCCCACCCGGGCCGGGTAGAGGTCACAGGCCACCACTTCCCCTTGGTTTTCCATCTGTTCCGCCAGGGTAAAGGCCTTGCCGCCGGGGGCGGAGCAGGCATCCAGCACCCGCATACCCGGCCGGACATCCAGTGCCTGGCAGCAGAGCTGGCTGGCAAGATCCTGCACATGGAACCGCCCGTCGGCAAAGGCGGTATAGGCGGTGACATCACCGGGCTTTTCCAGCCGCAGGCAGGCCGGGAGAACGGTCTCCTCCACGGCGGTGCCCGTCTCTGCCAGCTCCTTCTGGAACTTTTCCGGGGTGGTGCGCCCGGTGTTCACCCGGATAAAGACCGGGGCCGGCTCCAGCGAATCGAGCAGGAAGCGCCGGGCTGTCTCCTCGCCATACTGCTCCATCAGCAGCTGGCACAGCTCCTCCGGGGCCGAAGCCTCCGCCGAAAGGCGCTCCAGCGGCGAGAGCTTCTCCGCGCCGGGACAGAGGGGTTTTCCATCCCGGATAAAGGCGCGCAGTACGCCGTTGACAAAGCCGCCGGCACTCTGCTTGCCCAGTTTGCGGGTGAGCAGAACGCTTTCGTTCACCGCAGCCCGCTCCGGCACACTGTCCAGAAAGAGCAGCTGGTACAGCCCCATCTCCAGAATGCACAGCACCTCGGGGTCGAGCTTCCGCACCGGCTTGCGGCAGTAGGCAGCCACAATGCGCCGCAGGGTGATCTGCCGCTCCAGCACCCCATAGAACAGGGTGGAGGCAAAGGCCCGGTCCCTGGGGGATTCCAGGGCATCGAACCGGGACTCCGCCACCAGATTGGAGTAGGCGGACTGGCGCATCATCTGTAAAAGAGCGTAAGCGACCACAAGGCGCGCGGATGGTTGTTCCTTCCGCGTGCCCCGGGTCGCTTTCGCCTGTGTATTGGATTGTCTGTTTGGTCGATTTTCCTTCATATCAGTCCTCGTCCCGCCGGCCGAACAGCAGGATCAGACGGAACAGCTGTGCCAAGGAGGTAATCAGCGCCGCCACATAGGTCATGGCAGCGGCCCCCAGCACCTGCTTGGCGCCGGAGAGCTCCTCCTGATCCAGATACCCGTCTGCCGCCAGCGTTCGGATGGCGCGGTTGCTTGCATTGAATTCCACAGGCAGCGTTACCAGCTGGAACACTGCCATCAGCGAAAAGGCCAGGATCCCGATTTCCACCAGCGGCTGTGCCGAGAAGAGAATCCCCAGCAAAATCAGCGGCATGGACAGCTGCGAGCCCAGGTTGGTGATGGGGATAATGGCGCTGCGAATGGTGAGCGGGGCATAATCGGTGGCATGTTGAATCGCATGCCCTACCT
>CAKWRB010000041.1 GCA_934845495.1 uncultured bacterium | reverse complement strand
GGGTTCCTGAGTGTCAACAAGTCCAGCCGCATGGAGCATCTCCAGTCGCTGAAGAACGAGACCCGCACCATGGTGTTCTACGAGGCGCCCCACAAGCTGCTGCGAACCCTGGAGGACCTGCTGGCGGTGCTGGGGGACCGGGAGATTGCCATCTGCCGGGAGTTGACCAAACTCCATGAGGAGACCCGCCGCACCACCCTGTCCGAGGCGGCAGCCTATTACAAGGAGAACAATCCCCGGGGCGAGTTTGTGCTGGTAATCGCCGGTGCTAAGCCGTCCGAGGAGCCGGAGCTGACCTTTGAGGAGGCAGCTGCCCTGACCCGCCGCCGCATGGAGGAGGGGCTTTCCCCCACCATGGCAGCCAAGGAGGTGGCAAAGGCCACTGGCTACAAGAAGGGGGACCTCTACCGGGCGGCGCTGGAAGCCCCCGCAGAGGAATGATCCTCCCCAAAATATTTACAACCAATCAAAAAGCACCCGGAGAGTTCATCAGGCTCTCCGGGTGCTTTTTTTGCGCTTACAGGGTGGGGGCAGCCTGATCCAGATGGAGTAGGCGGATCTTCTCCACGGTGCCATCCAGCAGTTCGATCTCGGCGCAGAGGGGGCTGTCCATACAGCTGCCGGGATTGCAGAACAACACACCATCCTCATTGGCGAGGGCAGGCAGGTGGGTGTGACCATACAGCACCAGCTGTGCCCCCAGTTCCAGCGCCCGGCGGCGCAGGGGCAGCAGGCTGGCCTTGACGCTGTATCCGTGCCCGTGGGTGAGCAGGATCCGCACACCGTCCAGTTCCAGCAGGCGCTCGGCTTCGCCAGTCTCGCCCCGGTCGCAGTTGCCCAGTACAGCCAGGAGCGGTTTGTCCAGCAGATCGGCGGCGAGTTCGGCGTTGCGGATGCCATCGCCGCAGAACAGATAGCGGTCGGACTGGCACTGGGACAGGATCTGGATGGCATTGTCCAGATTGCCGTGGCAGTCGCTGAATACGGTGAGTTTCATAGGGAATACCTCCTGAATCGGGCCGGGATATTTTTCGCAGCCGGGGCATAAATTGAACTGAAAGGGCGTGAGTGTGATGAATCCTACCACAGAGAGAGCCAACCGGGCGCTGCTGGCCAAGGCGGCAGCCGGGGCAGGGCTGGATCCGGAACGGGTGCTGGAACAGCTGGACCGGGGAGCCTTCGATCAGGCGCTCCAGAAGCTGAATCCCCACCAGAGCGAGATGATCGCCGAGGTGCTGCGCTCTCCCAAAGCGCTGGCGCAGCTGCTCCAGCAGCCCGGCCCCCGGTCGCTGCTACAGGATCTGACCAGGGGGTGAGGAGTATGGCACTGGAGGAACTGCTGGGCACCGAGGCGGGTCGGGCCGAACTGCGGCAGCTGATCGCCGCCATACAGAGGGAGACCGATGAGGGGGACGCGGCCCGGTTCAGCCGGCTGCAGCAGGCCATTCGGGCGCAGCTGGCCGCCGATGCACCGGAACTGCATCTGTTGGAGGCGGTGGCGGCGCTGCTTTCGGCAGAGAAGCGGTACCGTCTGGCCGATGCCCGGGCGATCTGGGCACTGGGGAACTTGCTGGACCTGCTGCGGGAGCTGGGGCTTTTGCCGGAGGAGGGGATCGAATGAGCAGCTGGCAGCCCACGGGGTTTTCCGCCGGGGAGTTTGCCCGGATGCAGCAGGACGCCGAGCGCCGGGTGGAGGAGATGCGCCGCCGGGCCCGGCAGAGCGCCGGAGAGCCGGAGGAACCTGCCCCCCTGCCTGAGACGGAGCCGGCAGCCGGGGAGGGGCTCACCCTGCCCCTGGCGGCTGCTCTGGCCTGGCTGCTGCGATGAGAGGGCAGGGAAAAGGCTTGTGCTGTTCCGGGCAGCTGTGATACAATACAGGTGAAAATCCACCGGCTGTGCAGCATGGCCGGGCCGGAACATCAAAGGAGGAAGATACTATGCCGCAGATCACCGTAAAAGGACTTACTGACAAGCAGATGCGCGCCATCAGCACACCGCTGATCCCCAAGCTGGCCGAGGCCATTGGCTGCCCCGAGGACTGGCTGATCCTGGAGCTGGCGCACAGCAGTTTCTATGCCGGGGGCGAACAGGTGCCCGGATTCCCCATTGTAGAGGTATCCTGGTTTGACCGCCCGGACGAGGTGCGGGAGCGTGTGGCAGAGATCCTCCGGGATACCGTGATGGGCGAGGGCTACCCCCTGGTGCAGGTGATCTTCACCACTCTGGTGGAGGAGCGCTTCTACGAGTACGAGCAGGAATAAAGCTTCCGGGTGCTGGTCGGATCCACCGACCGGCACTTTATACATTCAGCAATATTTTCAGATATTATACAGAATGATTTGGAGCTTGTCCGGTAGATTCCATACGAATTGTATAGATAATAGTAAAAATAACAAAAACCTCCTGCGCGGAAAATCCGGCACGGAGGTTTTTTCTGCTTCAATCAGATCACCAGGCCGCCGTTGGGGCTGAGGACCTGTCCGGTGGTAAAGGCACTGTCCTCCAGCGCCAGGAAGGCGATGGCGCGGGCGATCTCCTCGGGGGTGCCCATCCGGCCCAGGGGAGTTTCCTCCCGGAGCAGGGCAACGGCCTCCTCGTCCAGGTTGTCGTTCATGTGGGTGGCAATGGCGCCGGGGGCAACACAGTTGACCCGGATTCCGCTGGGGCCCACCTCCTGGGCCAGGGCTTTGGTCAGGCCGATGACACCGGCCTTGACTGCCGAATAATGCACCTCGCAGGAGGCGCCGCAGATGCCCCACATCGAAGAGACATTCACAATGCTGCCCGACTTCTGGCGGATCATATAGGGCAGGGCTGCCCGGCAGCAGTAAAAGACGCCGGAGAGGTTTACCCCCACCATGGCATCCCAGTCCTCGTTGGTGATGTCGGTGAAGAGCTTTTGCTGGGCAATGCCGGCGTTGTTGATGAGGATATCCACACCACCCCAGACCGATTCGATCTGCCGGAACATGGCCTCCACCTGATCGGGCTGGCGAAGGTCTGCCTTGACTGCCATAGTGCTCATGCCCATCTCGGACAGGGAGCGGGCGAACTGAAGCCCCTCGGCAAAGGAGTGGTTGCAGCCCAGTGCCACCTGGTAACCCATGGCAGCAAAGAGTTCGGCGGTGCTGCGCCCGATGCCGGTGGCAGCGCCGGTGACCAGAACAGTTTTATTCTTCACAGCGGCCTCCTATTCAATGTGCAGGGCATGCAGCAGCTGATGCAGATACTCGTTGCGGCAGATGATAATCAGCTTATCGCCCGAAAGAATGGGGGTGTTGCCTCGGGGGATGATCAGGGTGTCATCCCGGGTGATGGAGACGATGACACACTCGTTGGGGAGGTTGAAGTCCATCAGAACGGTGCCGTCGTGGGAGTATTTCTTGGGGATCTCCACTTCGCTGATGGTGGCCTCGCCCCGGTTGATGGAGAGCAGGCGCTTGATGGTGGCCACATCGATCTCCCGCTCGATGAGGCGGGCGATGCTGTCGGTGCTGGATACGGGAATATCCACGCCCAGCCGCTTCATCACCTGGAGGTTCTTGGGGTTGTTTACCCGGGCCACGGTGCGGCCCACGCCATACCGCTTTTTGGCCAGCTGGCAGGCGATCAGGTTGACCTGGTCCTGGCCGGTGACGCTGACAAAGGCCTTGCAGTGCTCCACGCCGGCGCTCTCCAGAGCTTCCGGGGTGGTGCCGTCGCCATTGATGACCGGAATATCCAGGTTGTTGGCGATCTTCCGGCAGATTTCCTTATCGGTTTCGATTACAAAGGGCTTGTGGCCGTGTTCCAGCAGAGTCTCTGCCAGATAGTAGCCCACTTTACCGCCGCCCACTACAATAACATTCATACCAAATGCTCCTCCTCATCAGCCAATGGAACGGGCCAGCACCAGGACATCGCCTTCGTCGATGACGGTCTGCATGCCCTCGCCGCGCAGCCGCAGCTTGCCGCTCTGGGACAGGACCCCGAGCAGGACCATGCCCCGGGGCAGCTCGATGGCCTCGGCATATTCGCCCAGGTACCGGCGGTCGATCTCCATCTGTTCAAAGGAGACGCGGGTGCTGCCAAAATAGAGTTCTTCGGTGTGCTGGCGGCGGTCATCCAGGGCGGGCACCACCGATGCAACGGTGAGATTGGTCGGACAGATGGTGCTCAGGCCAAAGCTGCTGAATACTTCTTCCCGCCGGGGATCGGAAACCCGGGAGATCACCTTGGGCACACCAAAGATATCCCGTGCCAGCTGGGCGACCATCAGGTTGGTGTTGTCGTCCTTGGTGACTGCGATGACCACATCGCAGCCCTCGATGCCGGCATGGCGCAGGACATCCTGGTCGATGGGAACACCCACGGTGAACATTCCTGTGTAGGAGTCCGAAAGTTCCGAAGCGGTTTCAGGGTCGCGGTCCACGACCGATACTTGGTTGCCCATATCGTCCAGTACATTGGCAAGCTGGGAACCGGTATCGCCGCAGCCGATAATCAAAATATTCATAATCATCCTCCTGGGCAGCAACTGTTCCGCATACAAAGTGACAATCTCAAAAAAATTACAGGCTGCCTCTGTATCTCATTATACACAAATTCCCACCGCCGTCAAACCCCAAAAAGGCAGGGGCCACAGGCTGTATTTTTTGGGGATTCAGTCCTGGAGCAGACGGATCATCTGGCAGGAGAGCAGGATCTGGTGGGCGGTGGAAAAGCTGTCCAGATCCAGGCCGAACAGCTCCCGGATGCGGGCAATGCGGTAGTTGACCGTATTGCGGTGTACATGCAGGTAGGCGGCGGTGGACTTGACGCTGCGGTTGGCCTTGAGGTAGGCCAGCAGGGTGGTGATGTAGTCGGTGTGCTGGGCGGTGTCGTACTGGTAGATCTCGTAGACCTGGCGGCTGCAGTAGTAGATCAGCTCACTGCGGGGGATCTGCTGCAGGATATCGTACACCTTTACCTCGTCATAAAAGGTATAGGCCAGGGTCTGGTCGATGAGATACCGGCGGTAGCGGGCGGCGCTGAGGGCCTGGTCCCGGTAGGCGGAGAAGTAGTACAGGTCGCTGGTGGTATCGCTGATGCCGCAGAAGAGCTTCTGAGAGCGGAGGTAGCTGTCCAGCTTGCGGAGCATGGCGGCAGACCGTTCCGGCAGGAAGAGCCGGTCGGCTGCCAGGATCACCAGCACCTGGTCGCTCACCACCATGGTGCTGCCCGGCAGCAGGTCCAGCAGCTCCCGCTTGAAGGTGTCCTCGTCGGCATTGTAGGAGAGAAAATCCCCCAGCTCGATGCACAGCACCCGGTACTGGGCACTGGGGTCGAAGCCGCTCAGACGCATCCGGTCGATGAAGTGGCCGCGGTTGACAAAGCTGCCGTGGAGCAGCTCCTGCAGGAAGTCCTCGTCCCGGGCCTTCCGGGAAAAGTCCTCGCGCTTGAGCCGGGCATAGACCTCCTTGGCAATGAGCTGTGCCACAAAGTGGTAGTCCTCCTCACTGACCTGGTCGAAGTGCTCGTCCAGTTCGGTGACATTGAGGTAGCCCAGCAGCTGGGTGTGGAAGGTCAGCTTATAGAACCGTCGCCGTCGGTCGTTGATGCGCACGGTGATGCGCTCGTACCGGGCACCGGGGTCCTTGTGCTTGTCCCAGCTGGCCAGGGTAGCCACAAATTCCAGGGTGATGTAACCGCGTTCCACCGCGTGCAGCCAGGTCTCGTCCGGCGGAGTCAGGGCGACGGAGTGGGCAATGATGCTGCTGGTGGGGGAGACGACCACCAGCGGACTGCCCAGGTATTGGGAGGCCCGATCGGTGAGGCGCTCCAGCTCCTCGCCGTCCAGGGCGGCCTGGATCAGGTTCCATCTCTGTGCTTCCTGCATGGCAAATCCTCCTTGTGCTGACAGCCTAAAAAGGCGGCGGCTTTTTAGGCTATGATACCATATTTTTTCGCCGCCGGCAATGTTATAATCGTAGGCAGAAGGTTGATAGTTAATTGTTTATCAATCAGAATCTGCCCGTTGCCGGCCGGGCAGGATCAAAAATCAAAATGAAACTTCCCCTCATAGAAATGAGGTGGAACGGAATACAGGAGGCTTTTATCATGTTTGACTTCACAGGAAAAACAGTTCTGGTTACAGGCGGTGCACAGGGCATCGGCAAGGAGATCGTACGCGGTGTTGTAAACGGCGGCGGCCATGCCGTGATCCTCGACCTCAATGAGGAAAAGGCCAAGGCCACAGCCGCAGAGCTGGGCAACTGCTCGGTTTATAAGATCGACCTGGGCGATAAGGACAACATCCGCGCCGTGATGGCCAAGATCCTGGGCGACTTCGAGCGTGTGGATGTACTCATCAACTGCGGCGGCGTCATCTCCAAGGTTCCGTTCCAGGAGCTTACCGATGAGGAGTGGGAGCGCACCCTGCGTATCAACCTCACCGGCACCTTCACCACCTGCTCGGCCATTTACCCCTACTTCATCGAGAAGAAGGGTGGCCGCATCGTCAATGTTTCGTCGGTAGCCGGCAAGATCGGCGGTGGCCTGCTGGGCACTGCTGCCTATGCCACTTCCAAGGCCGGCGTCAACGGCCTGACCAAGGCCATCGCCAAGGAGGGCGGCAAGTACGGCATCTCCTGCAACGCAGTCTGCCCGTCCTTCACTGTGACCCCCATGACCCAGTCCCTGTCCGAGGACGCTGAAAAGAGCGCCAAGGTCATCGGCATGATCCCCCTGGGCCGTGCAGCAGATCCCAGCGAGCCCGCTCAGATGATTCTCTTCTTCGCTTCGGAGGCAGCCAGCTTTGTAAACGGCGAAATCGGCGACTGCGACGGCGGTATCGTTCTGGACTAATCATACAGGGAGGGTTTTAGAGCTATGAGTAAGCTGAAAATGAAGCGCTTCCCCGGCGATACCATTGTTGTGCCAATGCTCATTGGTGTTGTGCTCAACTCCTTTGTGCCCCAGGTGCTGCAGATCGGCGGCTTCTTTACCGGCATGGTAAAGGGCACCAGTGCGCTGGTGGGTGTGTTCCTGCTCTTCATGGGCGCCACCATCGACATCAAAAGCACCCCCAAGGCCATCAAGATCGGAGCCGTGATCATCGGCACCAAGGTGGCGCTGTCGGTGGCGCTGGGCCTGGGTGTGGCCTTCTTCTTCAACGATAACTTCCTGGGGCTTTCCTCGCTGGCCATCATCAGTGCTGTATCGGTGGCCAACAACGCTCTCTATTCGGGTATTGTATCCCAGTACGATGACGATGCGGTCAAGGGCGCAGTGGCCATCACTTCGCTGAGCGTCGGCCCCACCGTCACCATGATTGCCCTGAGCTCGGCCGGTCTGGCCAGCATCTCCATCGGCTCGATCGTCGGTTCGATCCTGCCGCTGATCCTGGGCATTATCCTGGGCAATGTCTCCCCGTGGTTCAAGCAGACCCTGTCGGCCGGTGTGACCCCGTCCATCATCGTGGTTGGCTTTGCACTGGGCTGCGGAATGTCCATTCAGCAGCTCTTCCAGGGTGGCCTGTCCGGAATCCTGCTGGGCCTGATCACCGTCTTTGTGGTGGGCGGCGTGACCATCCTCATGGACAAGATCACCGGAGGAAACGGCGTTGCCGGTGCTGCGATCTCCAGCACCGCCGCCAGCGGTGTCTCCAACCCCGGCGCACTGGCTGCAGTGGACCCGGCTTATGCCGCCATTGCTCCCATCGCCACTGCACAGGTGGCAGCTTCGGTGCTGGTGACCTCCTTCCTCACCCCCATGCTGGCAAACTTTGTTGCCAAGCGTTCGTCCAAAAAGTAAAAAACAGCGGCAGCACAGCCGACTCCCCCTCTTGTCAAATGGCTTTGTGCTGACAGCCCGAAATCCCGGTCTGAAAAGGTCGGGATTTTTTGTTTGAATTTACATACAATTTACGCTCTATGAGTGACGGCATCAGGGAGAAGTGTTATAATAGCTTGCAGCGGCAGTGCACCATTTTATGGGTGGCGATGCGCCGTGACACGGAAAAACCCGGATCCGCAGTTTCGCTGCCGGGTCCGTAGGTTCCGGGCGGGATCTGCCCGCCGGAAAGGAGAAGTTTTACCTTGCCAGCAACATATGCGCACTTTTCTATGGGGCGGGAGACAGCCCGGCTGCTGGAGCCTGCTGCCCTGGGAGTCATCACCCAGGCTCCCCAGCTCTATTCTATCGGCCTGCACGGGCCGGATCTCTTCTTTTACTATAAACCCCTCTCCAAAAATCCGGTGAACCAGCTGGGGCATGGCCTTCACGACCGGCCGGGCCGGGAGTTCTTTGAACGGGCAGCCCGGGTGCTGAAGGCCCATCCGGACAGCGTGGCACACCGGGCCTATGTGTACGGCTTCCTCTGTCACTTTGTGCTGGACACCCTCAGCCATGACTATGTGGCAGAGGCGATGGCGGCCACCGGACTGAGCCACACCCGCATCGAAACGGAACTGGAGCGGACACTGATGCTCCAGGACGGACTGGAGCCGGTCAGCCATCACACCACCGGCCACCTGGTGCCCTCGGAGGAGAATGCGGTGGTGATTGCCGATTTCTTCCCGGAGCTCACCGTGGAGCAGGTGCTGGACTCGCTGCGCGGCATGATCTTCTACCTCGATCTGCTGGTGGCGCCTTCGGCGCTGAAGCGGTGGGCGATCTTCACGGCGCTGCGTCTGGCAGGCCAGTATGAGAATCTGGGTGGGCTGGTGATGGTGCCCGAGCCGGAACCCCGCTGCGAGCCGAGCAATGCAGAGCTGCTCCGGCGGCTGGAACAGGCGGCAGAGCAGGCAGCCCGGCTCATTGCCGGATTTGACCGGGTGGAGGCAAGCGGCCTGGCAGAGGAGCCCCTCTATGGGCGGACCTTTGACCCTCGCCCGGAACAGGGGGAACCGGCATGAGCAAACTGAAACTCACCCCGGCGGAGCGCAGCTGGATCCTCTACGATGTGGGCAACTCGGCCTTCACCCTGCTGGTTGCCACCATCATTCCCATCTACTTCAACTTTCTGGCGGAACAGGCCGGGCTTTCCAATGTGCAGTATCTGGCCTACTGGGGCTATGCGGCCTCGGCAGCTACCCTGCTGGTGGCGGTACTGGGACCGGTGTTCGGCGCCCTTGCCGACACCCAGGGATATAAAAAGCCCATCTTCCTGCTCTTTCTGGGGGTGGGCCTGCTCGGCTGCGTGGGGCTGGGCTTTGTCCGCCACTGGCTCTGGTTCCTGGGCATCTTTGTCATTGCCCGGGTGGGGTATTCCGGCAGCCTGATCTTCTACGACTCGATGCTTTCGGATATCACCGAGGCCGACCGCATGGATCATGTCTCCTCCCAGGGCTATGCCTGGGGATACATCGGCAGCTGTATCCCCTTTGCCGTCTGCCTGCTGCTGGTGCTGGGGGCGGAGGGGCTGGGCCTTTCGATGGTGACTGCCATGGCGCTGGCCTTTGGCATCACCACTCTGTGGTGGCTGGGATTTACCCTGCCGCTGCTCCGGCGGTATGAGCAGCGGCACTTTGTCGAGCGCCGTCCCCATGCCATCCGGGAGAGCTTTGCCCGGCTGGGGCGGACACTGGCACGGGCTCGGCAGGAGAAGAAGATCTTCCTCTTCCTGCTGTCCTTCTTCTTCTACATCGACGGCGTCTACACCATCATCGATATGGCCACTGCCTATGGCGAG
>CAKWRB010000040.1 GCA_934845495.1 uncultured bacterium | reverse complement strand
GTGCATCTACATCTGTCCGCACCATGCCAAATCCGCTGTGGTGGACCATTTGGCTGATGCCAAGCGGTTCCGGTATACCATTGCACTTCCGGCGCCGGCGCTCTACGGGCAGTTTGCCCACCTTAGCGATTCTGCCCCGGTGATCCGGGGGCTGTACGGCCTGGGATTCGATGCCGTCTACGAGGTGGCGCGGGGCGCCGAAGCGGTGACCCGCCTGACCCAGCAGTACCTGGACGAACAAAAGCTTCCCCTGCCGGTGATCAGCTGTGCCTGCCCGGTGGTGGTGCGGCTGATTCGCACCCGGTTCCCGAACCTCACTGGGAACATCCTGCCCATCCTGCCCCCGGTGGAGGTGGCTGCACGGTTTGCCAAGCGGGATTTCTGCCGGAAAACAGGCTGCCGCCCCGAAGAGGTGGGAACGGTGTTCCTCTCCCCCTGTCCGGCCAAATCCACTGCCAGCCGGGACCCGCTGGGCTTTGATAAAAGCGAGGTGGACATCGTGGTGTCCATCAAGGACATCTATCCGGCACTGCTGTCTGCCATGAAACGAGAGGACCTGCCCGAAGCCGGGCCGCTCAGCAGCAGCCTGGGGGTGGGCTGGGGGCTTTCCGGCGGGGAATCCGCTGGGCTTGCCGGGGTTTCAGTGCTGGCAGCGGATGGCATCGAAAACATCATCCGGGTGCTGGAGAACCTGGAGGACGAAAAGATTACCGGTGTGGACTTTGTGGAACTCAGCGCCTGTTCGGGTGGCTGCGTGGGTGGGATCCTCACGGTGGAAAATCCCTTCCTGGCGCGGACCCGGCTTAAAAAGATCCAGTCGAACCTGTCTCCTTCTGCCCAGCCGCCTGAACCGCTGGACGAGAAGCGGATGCTCTTTGACCACCCCATCAAGTTCTGTGAAGTGCTGAGCCTGGCCGAGGATTTCGGCACCGCCATGGAACTGCTGGCCCAGGTGGACGAAATCGAACAGCAGCTCTACGGCATGGACTGCGGCGCCTGCGGGGCCCCCTCCTGCCGGGCCCTTGCCACCGACATCGCCCAGGGGCGGGCATCGGTGGAGGACTGCATTTACATCCAGCGCGAGCGCCATGCCGCCAAGTCCTGAACCAAAAAGAAGGTGCAACCAACATGACTGTTTCACAACTGGACCAGCTCCCCGGAATGACCCGTCTGGGCGGACCGGACAGCGACCGGGAAATCCGGCGCATTTACTGCTGCGACCTGCTCAGTCTGGCTATGGCCCGGGCCCCAGCCGACTGCGCCTGGGTCACCGTGATGGGAAATATGAACACGGTGGCTGTTGCCACCCTGGCCGATGCCGCCTGCATCGTCCTGGCAGAGGGCGCCTCCATGCCGGAGGCCTGCATCCGGAAAGCCGCCGATGAAGGGGTGGCGGTGTACCGCTCTGCCGACCCGATCTTTGAAACCGCAAAAAGGATGGATGCCCTGCTATGAAGCTCTACTGCGACCTGCATCTGCACTCCTGCCTCTCCCCTTGCGGCGACGAGGATATGACCCCCAACAACATCGTCAACATGGCTAAACTCAAGGGGCTGAGCTGCATCGCCCTCACCGACCACAACACTGCCCGGAACTGCCGCGCCACCGCCCTGGCAGCCCGACAGGCCGGCCTGGGCTTTCTCCCTGGTATGGAGCTTTCCACCGCCGAGGATATCCACCTGGTCTGCCTTTTTCCCGACTGTGATACGGCCGAAGCCTTTTCCCGGCAGGTGGAAAAGGCTCTGCCGCCAGTGAAGAACAACCCACGCATCTACGGCCACCAGCTCTGCCTGGATGAGCTGGACCGTCCGGTGGGCGAGGTGGAACCCCTGCTGCTCAACGCCACCACGATCCCCCTCACCCAGGCCCCGGCCCTGGTGCGGGAATACGGTGGTGTCTGCTATCCGGCACACATCGACAAAGCCGCCAACAGCATCCTGGCCATTCTGGGGGCGATCCCCCCTGAATGCGAAGACCTGTTCGATGCCGTGGAGGTCTCCCCCCGCTATGAGATTGGGCTTTTGCCTGCTGTGGAGACTGCCCGGCAGAACCGGCGCACGGTGGTCTCCTCCGATGCCCACTACCTCTGGGACATTGCCGAGGCGGAGCACCCCTTTGAACCGGGGGACGATTCACTCAGCCGCCTGGTGCTGGCCTCCCTGGGCAAGCAGCCCCTCTGAACCGCATCAAAAAAGCCGAAGGCAGAAAGCCCTCGGCTTTTTTGTTTTGTGTTTCGCTCTCACCGGAAGAACCGGGTGCGCACCCACCAGGCCACCGCAAAGAAGAGCAGCCAGGCCACCGTCAGCAGGGCGTACTTCCCCACCCCGGCAAAGGCAGACCGCATACACCGGTCGACCAAGCTGCGCTGCCCGGCTTCATCGGCGGTTTCCTCCAGCGCCCGTAGCCGTTCGCCCCAGCGCCAGCCCACCGCAATGGCCGCCGCCCAGATCAGCACCAGCGGCAGGCCCGCCGCCAGCAGAAACCGCAGCCGCACCCCAGCCGGGGGCGATTCCAGCTCCACCGGCCCGACGCTGTCGACCACCTGCATGATCCAGCCGGCTGTCATGGCAAACACCACAACCAGCCCCCACCGGGTGATCTCGATCTGGCGAGCCTGTGGGGCAACGCTGCGCTGAACCTCCCGGAGCGTCTCCTCCAGCAGCCACCGCCCGACCGGCAGCAGGATCACCAGTCCCACCGCCAGAAGCGCCGCCTTTCCCCAGTCCGCCTGCCCCTGTATCACGGCCGGCAGCAGGAACTTTCCAAGCAAACCCCACCAGACCAGCAGCGTCAGGATCAGTCCGATCTGCATCAGAACCAAAAGGAAAGGGGATATCCCGGATGTCTTTTTCTGCATGACTACCTCCTCTGCCTGTCTTTTCGCTGACAGTTTCTCTAAAAAGGATCCCGGGGATCCGGGTGGCAAAAAAGCCGGTGTCCCTGGCGGGCCCGGCTCTTCCGTTCTTCTCGATTTTTTCTTTTCGGGGCGGAGCTGCCCCAGGGCTTTCCCCCGGCAAAGGCGCTTACTGCACCTCGTTCACCGTGTGGGTGTCGTTCTTGCCCCGGAAGGAGATGCCCACGATGCGGGGGCCGGCATTGATGGCCACGCAAACGCCCATCTTGCCGCAGAGATCCGGCTTCTGGCCGTTGAAGCCCTCGATCAGAGCCTGCAGCTCCTTGGCAGGCTGGGGGTCCTCCCCCTCCAGCAGCACATAGTTCGGGCAGGCGGGGTCGTAGTTTTCCTTGTAGTATTCAAACAGACGGGGCACCACATTCTTTTCGCCCCGGACCTTGGCAGCGGTGATGTTGTCGCCGCCCTCAAAGGTCATCACCGGCTTGAGGCCGAGCATCTCCCCTACAAAGCTGGCGGCGGCACTGATGCGCCCCGACCGCTTGGCAAACTGCAGGGTGTACATGGCAAAGTAGAGCTCCCGGTGGCGCAGGAAGTCCTGGATAAACTCCACCAGCTCATCGGCGGTGGCACCCTGATCCCGCCGGGCTGCTGCCAGCACCAGCGGATAGCCATAGCCATAGGAATAGCTCAGCGAATCGATGAGGTGGATCCGCACTGTTCCGGCATACTGGGGCAGATGCTCGTAGAACAGCTTCTTGCCCATCACCGCCGACTGATAGGTGGCGGAACCATGGGAGTTGAGTCCCATATAGATAATGTCGGTGTATCCCTCTTCGGCAGCCTTCTGGTACTCTTCCACAAAGTCCACCATATTCAGGTGGGCGGTGGTGGGCAGCTCCTTGCAGGTGTTGAGGATCTTGTACATATCATCGGGGGTGAGATCCACCCGGTCGGTGTATTTCTTTCCCTCGACGCCAACAGGGATATTGAGGACCCGGACCCCGGTGCGTGCTTCGTCCTCCGGGGTGAGATCGCTGGCGGAATCGGTCAGCAATAAAATCTTCTCCATATGCATTTTCTTTCCTTTGCTTTTGGTTTTCCGCCTATCAGGCGGGGGATCAGTCGGGCAAGGCCCCGAAGTTTTCAAGCTGGGGGAACTCCCATTGACGCAGAACTTCATAAACAGCCACTGCCACCGTATTGGACAGGTTGAGGCTCCGGGCTTCCCGGATCATCGGCAGGCGCACACAGCGCTCGTACTCCGACCGGAGCAGTTCCTCCGGCAGGCCGGCATCTTCCCGCCCGAACACCAGGAAGCTGTTGTCGGGATAGGAGACATCGGTGTAGACCTGGTGTGCCTTGGTGGTAAAATAGTAAAAGGCCCCATCCAGGTTCTTTGCAAAGAACTCCTCGAGGCTGTCATAATAGCTGATATCCAGCAGATGCCAGTAATCCAGCCCTGCCCGTTTGAGGTGCTTATCATCCAGCGAGAAGCCGTATGGCCCCACCAGATGCAGCCGGGCCCCTGTTACAGCACAGGTTCGGGCGATGTTGCCGGCGTTGGCATGGATGCGTGGTTCTACCAGTACAATATTGAGCTTGGGCATGGTTTTATACGCTTCTTTCTGTCAGCACTGGACTATGTTACAGGTGTTACATTTTTTATTATCATATAACTTTCAGTTTCCGTCAAGTGTTTATAAAATGAATTCACAATATTTACAAACTGTTTGCATTATGACTGCCGCCCTGCCCGATGCTCAATATTAATAAAATGTTTACTTGTATTTTGCCCGTTCCGGCGATACTATAAAATAAGGAAAGAAACGGAGATGAAGCTATGTCCAATCATCTGATCGAAGTAAAAAATGTCTACAAGATCTATAACCCCGGCGAAAATGAAGTACGCGCCCTGGATGGAATCAGTGTCACCATCGACCACGGCGAGTTCGTGGCCATTGTCGGCCATTCCGGTTCGGGCAAATCCACCTTCATGAATATGCTGGGCTGCCTGGATACCCCCACCTCCGGGGAATACTATCTGGATGGCGTCAATGTGGCAGGAATGTCTGACGACGAGCTCTCGGATATCCGCAACAAGCAGATCGGCTTTATTTTTCAGGGCTTCAACCTCATTCCCAGCCTGAGCGCCCGGGAAAATGTGGAACTGCCGCTGGTATACCGTGCCATGCCGGCTGCCCAGCGCCGCCAGCTGGCCGAGGAAGCCCTGAACCGCGTGGGAATGGGGCACCGCATGGACCACAAGCCCAGCGAGCTTTCGGGCGGTCAGCAGCAGCGTGTGGCCATTGCCCGTGCCATTGCAGCCCGCCCGCCCATCATCATGGCGGACGAGCCCACCGGCAACCTGGATACCCGCAGCGGTGAAGATGTCATGAAGATCCTCCACGAACTCAATGAGGAGGGGCGCACCATTATCCTCATCACTCACGATAACGACATTGCCCGCCAGGCCACCCGGGCGATCCGCATCATCGATGGCAAGGTGGTATCCGATACCCTGGCCAGCGAACTGCAGAAGCACGATGTATAAGCGCTCCGGCGCAGCTGAAAAATCCCCGCCCATTCCCCTGGGAGCGGCGGGGATTTTTGTTTGACAGCCACTTTCCAACTGTGCTATGATAAAGAAAAGGAAGAGAAACCGAACCCGCTGTAATAAGGAGGAATGGCGATGCTGCACTGGACCAGTCTCTGGCAGCTGCTGAATCTGGCAATCCTGATCGGCCTGATCGTTCTGGCCGTGCTTCTCGGAAAGGCCCTGTGGAAGTACCTCCGGCGCCCATGAGCCCATATAGAGAACAAATCCCGCAGGAGCCACAGCGCTGACCAGGCCCCTGTTTTGAATGCCGAAAGAGGTGGTTTCATAATGAAAAAACTGTTTGCCGGTCTGTTGGCTGCTGCTGTATTGGTAACACCGGCTTTTGCAGAAGAGAATCCCTGGGCTGGGCTGGAAGATCGCTATTATGAGGACTTCCCCCAGGCTCGTTCCAGCGTCGAAGAGCGCTTTCTGGAAGAAGGAGACACCTTGGACTGGAGCCGGGCTGTGCGCCGGTATACCTCGGAGGACCAGGTGAGCACCCAGGCCGGTGTCGAGACTTTCCTGACCGCCCTCCGCTCCGGTAAGTCCCTGGCAGACCGCATCGCCTATGCTGGCCGGGTCCTCGTCTATGTAGAGGGAGCCGACGGCAGCAATGGCATGGCCATTGTCAACCTCCAAAAGAATGAAATTGTGGGCTATCACCCCAGGGATAACGGTGAAATGTTTGTGATGGAGCTCACAAGCGGAGTCAAATCGGCCTTGAAGAATTCCGGGATTGATCTTACTCAAACGGAAAGTTACAACCTCTGTCTGAATGGACTGTGCTATGGAATCCTCTATACCGATGGAACCGTAGAGCTGTTTCAGCCCCTTTGCGGCGTTCCCTCTTTTATGAGCGAGAATACCGCCTACACTATGGAGCAGCTGGCTGATTTGGTGGAAGAAAACGCAGACTTTCTGACTCAGTATGAGGGCCTCAATGCGAATCTCGACCCGGAGAAGCCCAATGTGATCTCTGGCGCCAACCCCGGAGCTGCACCCCGGCCAGAAAAGGAAAATGTAGAGACCGGGCGGTAAATACGCCTTTTCCACACACAAAAAAGCCCCGCATGAGCGGGGCTTTTTGATTGCAAAGCGATCTTTACTTCTTCTTGGGAACCAGCTTATCCTTGCCGCCCATGTAGGGACGCAGCACTTCGGGGATATAGATGGTGCCGTCGGCCTGCAGGTGGTTCTCCAGGAAGGCGATGAGCATTCTCGGCGGTGCCACGCAGGTGTTGTTCAGGGTATGGGCAAAGTAGTTGCCGTCCTTGCCGTGGATGCGGATGCCCAGCCGGCGGGCCTGTGCATCGCCCAGGTTGGAGCAGCTGCCCACCTCAAAGTACTTCTTCTGACGGGGGCTCCAGGCCTCTACATCGCAGCTCTTTACCTTCAGGTCAGCCAGGTCGCCGGAGCAGCACTCCAGGGTGCGCACCGGGATCTCCATCGAACGGAAGAAGTCTACGGTGTTCTGCCACAGGCGGTCGTACCACATCGGGCTGTCCTCCGGCTCGCAGACTACGATCATCTCCTGCTTTTCGAACTGGTGGATGCGGTACACGCCGCGCTCCTCGATGCCGTGAGCGCCCACTTCCTTACGGAAGCAGGGGGAGTAGCTGGTCAGGGTCTGGGGCAGCTCGTCCTTCTCCAGGATCTGGCCGATGAACTTACCGATCATCGAGTGCTCGGAAGTACCGATGAGGTAAAGATCCTCACCCTCGATCTTGTACATCATGTTCTCCATCTCGGCAAAACTCATAACACCGGTTACCACATTGCTGCGGATCATGAACGGCGGAATGTAGTAGGTAAAGCCGCGGTCGATCATAAAGTCACGGCCATAGGACAGGATCGCCGAATGCAGGCGGGCCACATCACCCTTGAGGTAATAGAAGCCGTTGCCGCTGGTGCGGCGGGCAGCGTCCAGATCCACGCCGTCCAGGCTCTCCATGATGTCGATGTGGTAGGGCACTTCGTAATCGGGAACCAGCGGCTCACCGAACTTTTCGATCTCCACATTCTCGCTGTCGTCCTTACCGATCGGAACGGTGGGGTCGATCATCTGGGGAATGACCATCAGTCTCTCCTTGATCTTTGCCTCCAGCTCGGTCTCCAGGGCTTCCAGCTGTTCCATCTCGGCACCCATGGCAGCGGCACGGGCCTTTACTTCCTCGGCCTCGTCCTTCTTGCCCTGTGCCATCAGGCCGCCGATCTGCTTGGAGAGGGCGTTGCGCTCGCCGCGCAGGCCGTCTGCCTTGGTCTTGGCGTCCCGGAACTGCTGATCGAACTCCAGCACCTCGTCCAACAGAACGAGCTTTTAGTCCTGGAACTTCTTATTGTTGTTTTCCTTGACTGCGTCATGTTTTTCTCTGACGAACTTGATTTCCTGCATTTCTGTGTTCCTCCTTGGATCTGTTTTTTCAAAATGCTCACTCGTCCGGGATCAGGAGAAATAAAAAAACCTCCCGAATCCCATCGAAAAAAATCACATGGGACGGAAGGAAACCCGCGTTGCCACCCAAATTGCCCGATGGGAAAAATCCCTTCGGACCACTCAAAGTTCCGCTGTAAAGGGCGCACCCTTCGGCTCGTCGCCGAAAGCTCCGGGAATGGAAAGGCCTGTGCTTTCACCGGTTTTCACCACCCACCGGCTCTCTCTCAAAGCGCTGCGACCGCAGTTCCCATCACTGCTTACCTCTGTTATGACCTGAACCAGCCAACCCGGCTGCTTCAACATCTTTACTATAATCGTTTCTTCCGGCAAAGTCAAGGGTTCGGCTGCAATTTGCAGGAAAAATATCATTCTGCTGTCAGCTGGGTGCGCCGGGCTTTTCCACGGTTTCCACAGGGTTGTCCACAAAAAACGGTGGATAACTCTGTGGAAAGAGTGGAAAACCCTTTGCATTTTTCCCACAGGCACAGGATTTATCCCCATTCAGCCGCAGGGAAAGTCGAAAACAGCGCTCTGGTGGAAAGATTTGCCGTATTCCACCGGGCGCTGTTAAAAATGCGTGAATACAGGGTTTCATCCTGCAGAATTTTGGGGCGGGCCGTCCTCCATGCGCGACTGCTCCTTCATGCTGGAAAGATGCCGGGCAAAATAGACCCCCACCACAATGGGCAGATAAAAGGTGAACAGCCGCCAGAGCAGTATGGCAACACTCACACTCCCCGATGCCTTGAAGAACATCCGGAAGAACATATAAAAGCTGCCCTCTGCCCCGCCGGAGGCACCCGGCAGCGGCACAAAGGAGGAGATCATCAGGATAAAGGCGGCGGAGGCCACCACCGTGGTCACCGGCAGATCCGGGACCCCCAGCGCCCTCAGCACACAGTAGGGCACCAGGAAAAAGGCGGTGAGCTGCAGCGTTGTCATCACCGTCATGGCCGCCATCACCCGGTGTTCCCGGCGCAGCTCGGTAAAGCCCTGGTGGAAGGCGGTGATCTCCCGGTCGATGCCGGCGGCGACGCGATCCGGCTCCCGGACGATGCGCAGCCGGGCCAGGATCACCAGACAGCTGCGGAAGAAGCCGCCGGTGATTTTGGGGAAGAACCCCACGCAGAACAGCACTACCACCACCGCTGCATTGACGGCAAAACCGATCAGTGCCAGCTGGGTGAAGCCCTCCACCTGCCCCACAAAGCTGCGGTAGGCAAACACCAGCACCCCGGCCGAATAGAGCGCCAGCACCGTCTGGTAGACGATGAACTTGGCCAGCAGCACCGAGGAGGCCTTGCCCACCGGCATCCCGCCCCTTGTCATGTAAAAGGCCTGGATGGGCTGTCCGCCGCTGGCAAAGGGGGTGATACAGTTAAAGAGCTGCCCGATCATCGAGGTCACCACCGAATCGCCCAGCCGCTGCGCTGGCCAGGCCCTGCAGGCTGCCAGGTGCAGGCAGGCGCTCTCCAGTACCCAGTAGAGGAGCATGCAGCCGGCACCGGCGGCTAGCCAGCGGCGGTCCGCCCCCAGCAGCGAGGCTGCTATTTTTTCCGGCCCATCGGCCAGAAGGGCTGCTGCTATGCTTCCCACTGCCACCAGCGCGATGACCAGGATCCCCCAGCGGTTACTCTTCTTCCCGGTTGGGGCACTGGGCCCGACCGGTGCGCCGGACGGCGGCACCGAGGCGGCGGAGGGGATTTCCCCCACCTTCTGTTCTGTCCGGTCGTTTGGATACCACTCCATGATAAAATTACCTCCACAATCTGGCAACATTATCCCGGCTGGAAAAGGCGTGCCCC
>CAKWRB010000039.1:9053-9705 GCA_934845495.1 uncultured bacterium | reverse complement strand
CCGGACTGCAGCTCTCCCAGACCGCCCGGGTGCAGGCAGTCCGGGAAAAGTTCTATGCCTACTTTGCCGTGACTGTTCCCTCGGAGCGGCTGTGGATCAGCTGGCCGGCTGCGGGGCTGGACGGCGGCAGCAATCCGCCCTCCCAGATCATCACCGAGGCGGCGGTACTCACCGGAACAGAGCCGCAGTCCCCGGTGCAGTTGGCGCCCGCCGGTGCGGTCAACCGTGCGGTGGCCATGGAGCAGCTGGCTGCCGGAGTGGGTTCCCCGGAGTATCGAAGCGCCCTGCAGACGGCACTGGACAGCGGCTTCTCGCTGCAGGAACACACCAGCGCTGCGGAAAGCTACCGGGCGGTGCTCTCCGATCTGGGGCTGGCCCGCCGGCTGTTTGGCGACGATATGATTCTTTCTGCCACCCGGCTGGAGAAGTTCTACGGTTGTCCCTATTCCTACTTCTGCCGGTATGGACTGGGGCTCACCCCCCGAACCCGGGCAGAGCTGAGCCCGCTGGAGCTGGGCAATGTGATCCACCTGGCGCTGGAGCAGCTGCTTCAGAAATACACCCCGGAACAGCTCCGGGAGATGGAGGACAGCGTCCTGCGCCGGGAGATCCGCTCCATTTCCCTGGGCTTTTTGTCCCACCACCGCTCCGG
>CAKWRB010000039.1:0-9043 GCA_934845495.1 uncultured bacterium | reverse complement strand
CCGGGAGATCCGCTCCATTGCCGATGGGTCGCTGTCGGCGCGCACCCAGGATCAGGAGGCGCTGCCCAAGCGGTTCTTCTACCTCTATGGGCGCATGGTGGACCAGATCTTCCGGCTGGTGCGGATGCTGGCGCAGGAGCTGTGCCAGAGCGAGTTCCGCCCGCTGCGGTTTGAATACCCCATCGGAGAGCAGGAGGGCACCCGTCCGCTGCAGCTTGCCACCGATTCGGGCGATATGGTCCGGGTGGAGGGAAAGGTGGACCGGGTGGACTGCTACCACGGCAGCAGCCAGGACTACATCCGTGTCATTGACTACAAGACCGGCGGGAAGAAGTTCGACCTTTCCGAGGTGGTGCAGGGGCTCAATATGCAGATGCTGCTCTACCTGTTCACTCTGGGGGAAAACGGGGTGGAAACCCTTGCCGCCCCTGGGGAAGCCGGGGTGCTGTATATGCCGGGCAGCGGCCACTTTACCCGGGGCCGCCGGGATACCAGCGACGACAGCATTGCGGCAGACCAGCAGAAAAGCTACTGCATGAGCGGTATCGTCCTGGAGGATACCGAGGTCATCGAGGCCATGGAGCTGGGGACAGCCGGACGGTATATCCCGGTGAGCCTGAAAAAGGACGGCAGCTACACGGCCAACAGCTCGCTGATCACCGAGGAACAGCTGGGGCTGCTGCGCCGGCAGATCGCCGGCAATGTGGTGCAGATGGCCGAACTGCTGCACCGAGGAAGGATCGGGGCAGTGCCTGCCAACCGCAATGGCCGCCTGCCCTGTGAATACTGTGATTACCGTGCGGTGTGCGGCCGGGAGATCCAGTGGCCCGACCGTCCGGTGGTGAAACTGGAAAAGGCAGAGATCTATGAACAACTGGAAGGAGGACAGCTGGCATGGCAGATGTGACCTGGACCGAAGAACAGCTGGCGGCAATCACAGCCCGGAACCCGGGGATCCTGGTATCGGCAGGCGCCGGCAGCGGAAAGACAGCGGTGCTCACCGAGCGGGTGGTGCAGCGTATTTTTGACCCCGCAGACCCGGTGGATGCCGACCGGATGCTCATCGTCACCTTTACCCGGGCGGCAGCGGAGGAGATGCGGGAGCGCATCGCCGTCAAGCTGCGGGCGGTGCAGCGGGAACACCCCGAGGACAGCACGGTGGCCCGGCAGCTGATCCTATTGGAGAAGGCGGATATCAGCACGGTACACGCTTTCTGCCAGCGCATCGTCAAGGAGAACTTCCAGCTGCTGGACATCCAGAGCGGGTTCCGCATTGCCGATGAAAAGGAGCTGGAAGTCTGGCGTACCGAGGCCGCCGGGGAGATCCTGGAGGAGGAGTATGCCGCTGGGGAAGCGAGCTTCCTCTCGCTGGTGGAGCTGCTCTCGGAGGAGCGCAGCGACCGCCGGGTGACCGATACCCTGCTGCGGCTCTACGACTTTATCCGGGCGCATCCGTTCTATGATGACTGGCTGGACCAGGCGCTGGAGCGCTACCGCAGCGCAGCCCCCATCGGCGAGACCGACTGGGGAAAGCTGCTCATCGCTGACAGCTTTGCCGAGGCGCGCCAGGCCCTGGAGGCCATGGAGGAGGCCCGGGATCTGCTGGATGGCGACGAGAAGATTCAGAAGGCCTACGGCGGATACATCTCCACCCTGTATGCGGCGGCCAAGGGAATTTTGGATCGCCTTTCGGCCGGGGACTGGGACGGCGCCTGTCGGGCAGCGCAGCACATCGACGGAAAGTTCAGCGGCCTGCGCGGCTATGAGGACGAGTGGAAAAAGGCCCGGGTGACTGCCCTGCGCGATCAGGCCAAAGCCCTGCTGGAAGGGCTTCGGGACGAGGTGTTCCTCTGCACCGAGGCACAGTTCCAGGCCGACCGGCTGGCACTGCTGCCCATGGTGGAAAAGCTCTTTGCCATGGCGAAGGAGCTGGATCGCCGGTATGCCGGGCGCAAACGGCTGCAGAATGCCCTGGACTTCTCCGACCTGGAACATCTGGCCATCCGGCTGCTCATCGACCGCAGCCCGGAGGGGGAGGAGCAGCCCACCCGGCTGGCCGAGGAGCTTTCCAGGCAGTTCCGGCAGGTGTTCGTGGACGAGTACCAGGACACCAATGCCGTACAGGACCGCATCTTCCGGGCGGTATCGGACAACGGGCGGAACCTCTTCATGGTGGGCGATGTCAAGCAGAGCATCTATCGGTTCCGCCAGGCGGACCCGGCCATCTTCCTGGAGAAAAAGGAGCAATTTTCCCCCTGGCCGGCCGAAGAAGATCAGCCGGTGGCCATCTCGCTCAACCGGAACTTCCGCAGTCGGCAGGAGGTCACCGAGGGGATCAACTTCCTCTTTGAACAGACCATGAGCCGGGCTGTGGGCGAAATGGACTACCGAGCCGGGGAACAGCTCCAGGCCGGGGCGACCTATCCGCCAGCTGCCGGGTGCGGCTGCGAGGTGCATCTGGTGCAGAAACAGAAGGGGGAGCAGTCCGGTCGGGAGCAGGAGGCCGAGTACATCGCCGATGTGATCGAGGAGATGCTCCATAGCGGGTACCAGGTGTCCGACCACGGGGTGCTGCGCCCGGTGCGCCCGGCCGACATCTGCATCCTGCTGCGGTCGGTGAAGGACAAAGCCGGGGTCTATCTTCAGGCGCTGGAAAAGCGCGGCATCAGCGGTGTGGGCGAAAGCGGGGGCGGCTACCTGTACAGCCGGGAGATCTCGGCGGTGCTGTCGCTGCTCCGGGCGGTGGACAATCCCCTGCTGGACATCGATCTGGCAGCGGCCATGCTTTCTCCGCTGGCGGCCTTTACCCCCGACGAGCTGGCGGAGATCCGGCTGGAAGGACGGGGGCGTTCATTGTATGCCTGCCTGGTGCTGCACGCTCAGAAGAGTGAAAAGTCGGCGGAGTTCCTCCGGCTGATGCAGCACCTCCGGCTCCGCTCGGCCGGGCTTCCGGTGAGCCGGCTCATCACCGAACTCTACGACTGCACCGGCTTCGAGGCGGTGGTACGCTCGATGGAGAACGGCCGTCAGCGGCTGCAGAACCTGCGGCTGCTGCCGGAGTATGCCGCCGGGTATGAGGAGCGGGGCTATTCCGGGCTCTCCGCCTTCCTGCGGCTCATCGACCGGCTGGTGGAATCCGGTGCAGACCTGGAAAAGGGCACGGTGGTGTCCGCCGGGGAAAACACCGTCACCGTGATGAGCATCCACAAGTCCAAGGGACTGGAGTTCCCGGTGGTGATTTTGGCGGACTGCGGCAAATCCTTCAACCGGCAGGAACTTTCGGCCCCGGCCCTGCTCCATGGGCGGCTGGGCTTTGCCTGCCGACTCCGGGATCAGCAGCGCCGGCTGGAATACGATACCCTGCCCCTGGCTGCCCTGCGCCGGAAGCTGGGCGCCGAGCTGTGCAGCGAGGAGCTGCGGATGCTCTATGTGGCGCTCACCCGGGCACGGGAGCGGCTGATTTTGGTGGGGACCATTGCCGCCACACCGGATAAGTACTGTGCAAAACTGGCCACCGATCTGGAGGACGGGCGGCTGCCCTCCGCGGCGGTCCGGGGGGCTGGCACCTATCTGGACTGGGTCGTTATGGCACTGCTTCATCACCCGAACGGCATCGCTCTCCGGGAGCTGGCGGACTGCGAAGAGGAATTCCCAGCCTCCTGCCCGGGGCAGTTCCGGATCCAAATCGGGCTGGAGGCCGAGCCCCGGGAGGCGGAGGAGACCCCAGAGGAGGAACTGCCCCTGCCCGACCCAGCTCTCACCGAGGAGCTCCGGCAGGAGATGAATTGGCAGTATCCCTGGCAGGATGCCACCGGCCTCTCCTCCAAATTCGCCATTTCCCATCTGGCGGAGCAGGTGGGGCAGGTGGAGAAACCCCGTTTTGCCGCCCGTCCGGCCTTCCTTTATAAACAGGGGCTTACCCCGGCGGAAAAGGGCAGCGCCATGCATACCTATATGCAGTTCTGCAGCTACCCGGCGGCGGCACGGGATGCCGATGCCGAACTGGAGCGGCTGATCGGGGAACGCTTCCTCACCGAGGAGCAGGGTGCGGCCATCGAAACCGACCTTCTCCGCACCTTCTTTGCATCGCTGCTTTACCAGCGCATTGCCGGGGCCCGGCAGGTGTGGCGGGAGTACCGCTTCCTGGCGGTGATCGGGGAAGAGGAGCTCGCCGGTCTGGCTGACGCCGGGCTGGGGGAGAACCGCACCACCGTCCAGGGTGTGGCCGACTGCATCTTCGAGGAGGAGGATGGCATCGTCATCGTGGACTATAAGACCGACCGTATCTTCTCCGAGGAAACGCTCCGGGAGCGCTACCGGGTGCAGCTGGGCCTTTACGGCAGGCTCATCGGGAAGGCGCTGGGCCGCCCGGTGAAGGAGTGCCTGCTCTATTCCTTTGCCATGGGCCGGACGATCGAAGTGCCGTTTTAAGAGGAACTGCACCGGGATTTGCAGCCTCTGCCCGGAACAGCAAAAAAATGCTTGACATCATGGTGTGGAGCTGGTATACTGTTCTGGTAAATCAAGTAGAGCGGTAGTTCGCTTTCACCGGTGCGCGATCAAGCAGCACATGGTAGATACGGGTTCATGGACGGTTTCTCTGTATGGGGAGGCGTTTTGTGATGTGTGTTTATCAAAGCGTGGGCGGAATACTGCCTGCGCTTTATCTTTTTTATTCAGTCAATGGAGGTGCGTTAGCATTAAGGATTTGCCGATCAATGAAGAAATCCGCGACAAGGAAGTACGAGTGATCGATACCGATGGCAGTCAGCTGGGCATTATGTCCGCACGGGATGCCTACAAGATCGCTCTTGAAAAGAATCTGGATCTGGTGAAGATCGCGCCCCAGGCCACTCCGCCTGTGTGCCGCATCATCGACTATGGCAAGTACCGGTTCGAGCAGTCCAAGCGCGAAAAGGAAGCCAGAAAGAATCAGAAGACCATTGATATCAAGGAGATCCGTCTTTCGCTGAATATTGATGTCAACGACTTCAATACAAAGGTAAAGCAGGCCATCAAGTTCCTGGAGGGCGGCGACAAGGTCAAGGTTTCGATCCGTTTCCGCGGTCGCGAAATGGCCCACCCGGAACTGGGTACCACCATCATGCAGCGGTTTACCGACAGCGTGGCCGGTTACGGCACTGTGGAAAAGCAGCCCAAGCTGGAAGGCCGCAGCATGACCATGTTTGTTACCGCAAAGAATGGTAAGTAAAATTTAGGGAGGATTCATTATTATGCCGAAGCTTAAGACACACAGCGGAGCCAAGAAGCGCTTCAAGATGACCAAGAAGGGCAAGATCAAGAGAGCTCAGGCCTTCAGAAGACATATTCTGAACAAGAAGAGCACCAAGCGCAAGAGACTGCTGAGAAAGGCTGCCTATGTACACGGCACCAATGTTAAGGCTCTCAGACTGCTGATGCCTTACAAGTAAGCCGACCGCTTGCTGATAAAATTCTGATCACTACTTTATTGTATAAACTCTTGGAGGTATAGGAAATGGCTCGTATCAAGGGCGCGGTTATGACCCGCAAAAGAAGAAAGAAGACTCTCAAGCTCGCCAAGGGCTACTTCGGCGCAAAGAGCAAGAGATTTAAGATGGCCAAGCAGGCCGTGATGAAGTCCGGCCAGTACGCTTACATCGGCAGAAAGCAGAAGAAGAGAAACTTCCGCTCTCTGTGGATTACCCGTATTTCGGCTGCCTGCCGCATGAACGGTGTGAACTACTCCACCTTCATGAACGGTCTGAAGAAGGCTGGCATCACCCTGAACCGCAAGATGCTCTCTGAGCTGGCTATCAACGATGCTGCTGCTTTCACCGCTCTGGTAGAGAAGGCTAAGGCTGCTCTCTAATTTTTCGCACAGAAACGCCCGTTTTTCATCGAAAGCGGGCGTTTTTTGATACCCCAAAACAGCCCGGAGATCCGCTGGCGGATTGACAAGAGGCACGCTCTGGGAATACAATAGGAAATTGAACAAGGCCCGGACTGCTCCGGGAGAAAAGGAACGGTGACCGTGCAGGAAATCACATCTTCACAGAATCCCCGGATCAAGGAACTGGTCAGGCTCTCCGCCCAGAAAAAGGAGAGGAGCCTGAGCGGTCTTTTTGTCGTGGAGTCGGCAAAACTGGTGGAGGAGGCAGCGCTGGCCGGAATCGGCATCGAGGCGCTCTACCGCACCGATGAAGCCGCCGAAAAATATGCACCCTATCTTGCCCCGGCCCAGTCCTGCTGCGGCGGCGAGGTGCGCATCCCCCGCCCGGTGGCGGAAAAGCTGGCTGCTTCCCAGCACACCCAGGGGGTCTTTGCCCTCTGCCGCATCCCCGAACCCGTCCTCACCGAGGAGGGCCTGTCGCCCCAGGGGCGCTACCTGGTGCTCAGTTCGCTGCAGGACCCGGGCAACATCGGTGCCGTACTGCGCTCGGCGCTGGCCTTTGGCTGCGATGGGCTGATCCTCTCGGACGACTGCCCGGATCTTTACAGCCCCAAGGTGCTGCGTGCCGCCATGGGTGGTGTATTCCGTCAGCCGGTGCTGGTGAGCCGGGATTTGCCCGGGTTGATTGCCCGGATGAAGCAGAAGGGCATCGACACCCTGGCTGCTGCTCTGGACCGCTCGGCCATGACCAGTGATGAGGCCAGGCTCGATCGGGACGGTGTGGCGGTGGTGATCGGCAACGAGGGCTCGGGTCTTTCCACCGAAATGATCGAAGCCTGTGGAAAAACGGTGTTTATCCCGATCTCGGCCCGGTCCGAGAGCCTCAATGCCTCGGTAGCTGCCAGCATTTTCCTGTGGGAGATGCGCCGTCGGGGATAACCGGACGGTTTCTTTGGAAGTGGGGAGGGAATCCTATGGAACAGGCAATCTACTGGCTGTGGTTCGCCGGTCTGTTTGGCCGGGGGACCCGGCTTTCCCATGAGATGCTGGAGTTTTACGGCTCGGCCGAGGCGGTCTTTCAGGCCTCGGAGCAGGAGCTGCGGCAGACGGCACTGCTCAACCAGGGGCAGATCGACCGGGTGCTGCGCCACGACACCGATGCTGCCCAGCGGCAGTATGACGAGGCCCTGCAGGAGGGCTGCCGGGTGCTCACACCGGGGGATAGCGAGTACCCCGACTGCCTGCGGCACATCTACGCGCCGCCCTCTGCCCTGTTTGTACGGGGCAGCTTGGCCGGGCTGGAGGAACAGCCGGCCATTGCTGTGGTGGGTTCCCGCCACAGCGATGAATACGGCCTGACCGTGGCAGCCCAGCTTTCGCAGGAGCTGGCTGCAGCAGGGGTGCGCATCATCAGCGGACTTGCCATGGGGATCGATCAGGCGGCACATCGGGCCGCTATCAAAGCCGAGGGCGTCACGATCGGCGTTTTGGGCTGTGGTATCGAACTCGATTACCCCAAGGGGAGCGGCCCTCTCCGGGAGCTGATGGCGGAAAAGGGAGCAGTCCTCACCGAATATCCGGTGGGCGAACCTGCCCGTCCGGGGAATTTCCCCATGCGCAACCGCATCATCTCCGGGCTTTCCAGAGGGGTGCTGGTGGTGCGGGCCGATGAATACAGCGGCTCGCTCATCACGGCCGGTCATGCCCTGGGCCAGGGGCGGGATGTGTTTGCCGTGCCAGGGCGCATCGACGAAGCCCTCTCCCGGGGTGCCAACAAGCTGCTGCTCCAGGGTGCCAAGCCGGTGACCTGTGCCGGGGATATCCTGGAGGAGTACGAGGCGGTGCCCAACTGGGGCCGGATGGTGCCCAGCCAGATCAATCCCGACCCGGTGAAGCTGCGTGCCGGCAGCCGCCCGCGGAAAAGGGACGAGCGGCCTGCGGCAGCTGTCCGTCCGGAGCCTGTTTCGGCAGTGGTCAGTGAACCGCCGCGCCGCCGGGCAGTGCCCGACTATCTCAGCCGGAGTCAGATGGAGCTATTGAAGGCAATCGGAAACCGTCCGGTGACGGCAGCCCAGCTTGCCGTACAGACCGGGCAGCCGGTGGAGGAGATCCTCTCCTCGCTGGTGGAATTGGAAATCTATGGCCTGATCGAAAGCCATGGCCCGGCTGGCTATACAGCGCTGTGAAATACTTGAAAACAGATCCGGCCTGCGGGCCGTTTACAGGCGGGACCTTTCATTTGGGGACCGCCCGATAAAGGAGTGGAAGCGATATGTCAAATCTGGTGATTGTGGAGAGCCCTGCCAAGGCCAAAACGATCAAGAAATATCTCGGTTCCGGCTATGAAGTAGTGGCATCCATGGGACACATCCGGGATCTGCCCAAGAGCAAGATCGGTGTGGACATCGAGAACGGCTTCAAACCGGACTACATTGAAATGAAGGATAAGAAGGAGCTCATCTCCTCGCTGAAAAAGCAGGCCAAGAAGAGCGAAAAGGTCTACCTTGCCACCGACCCGGACCGGGAGGGGGAGGCGATCTCCTGGCATCTGGCCTATATCCTGGGGCTGGATCTCCAGGACCAGAACCGTGTGACCTTCAACGAGATCACCAAGAGCGGTGTCAAGAACGGTATGGAACACCCCCGTACCATCAACATCGACCTGGTGAATGCCCAGCAGGCCCGCCGCATCCTGGACCGGATCGTGGGCTATAAGCTCTCCCCGTTCCTGTGGAAAAAGGTGCGCCGGGGCCTGTCGGCCGGACGGGTGCAGTCGGTGACTGTGCGCCTGATCTGCGACCGGGAGGAGGAGATCCGCAAGTTTGTATCGGAGGAGTACTGGACCATCGATGCCAAGCTGCTGGCATCGGGCAGCCGCAGCGCCTTTGCCGCCAAGTTCTACGGCACAGCTGAGGGCAAGATGGAGCTTTCCAACCAGGAGGAAACCGACCGCATCCTGGCCGAGCTGGAGGGTGAGACCTTTACAGTGGGGGCTGTGAAAAAGGGAGTTCGCCGCAAGAGCCCGGCGCCGCCCTTCTCCACCTCGACCCTGCAGCAGGAGGCCTCCCGGAAGCTGGGATTCCAGGCTCGCCGCACCATGAAGGCGGCCCAGGAGCTCTACGAGGGTATCGATATACAGGGCATGGGCGCCACCGGCTTGATCACCTACAT
>CAKWRB010000038.1:8453-9708 GCA_934845495.1 uncultured bacterium | reverse complement strand
GCCCAAATATAAGCGAGTCCTGCTCAAACTGAGCGGCGAAGCCCTGGCCGGTGATGGTCATGTGGGAATTGATTACGACAATACGGTGCTTTCCATCTGCAGATCCATCAAGGAATGTGTGGATCTGGGGGTCGAGGTGGCCATTGTAGTCGGTGGAGGCAACTTCTGGCGGGGCCGTTCCAGCGGCAGCATGGATCGCACCCGGGCCGACCATATGGGTATGCTGGCAACCGTTATCAATGCACTGGCCCTCTGCGATGCGCTGGAGTCACTGGGTGTGGATGTACGGGTGCAGACCGCCATTGATATGACTTCGGTGGCTGAGCCCTATATCCGCAACCGGGCGGTACGGCATCTGGAAAAGGGCCGGGTCGTCATCTTCGGCTGCGGCGTGGGAAGCCCCTTCTTCTCCACCGATACAGCTTCCTCACTGCGTGCGGCGGAGATCAATGCCGATATCATCCTCAAGGCCACGCTGGTGGATGGCGTCTACGATAAGGATCCCCATAAATACAGCGATGCGGTGCGGTACGACGAGCTCTCCTTCAGTGAGATGCTGGCCAAGGGTCTGGGTGTCATGGACCTCACCGCCGCCACCATGTGCAAGGATAACCATCTCCCTGTCATGGTATTCAGTCTGGAAGATCCCCACAACATTGTCCGTGCAGCCTGCGGCGAAGATGTGGGTACAATAGTTAAGGAGGCATAACAAAATGAACTCGAATCTCAAGGTATATGATGAAAAGATGAACAAGTCGGTGGATATCCTGGGCAAGGACTATGCCGCCATCCGTGCTGGCCGTGCCAATCCGGCCGTGCTGGACAAGGTGACCGTTGAGTACTACGGCACCCCCACCCCCATCAACCAGATGGCTGCTGTATCGGTATCCGAGGCACGCACCCTCACCATCCAGCCCTGGGACCGCAGCACCCTGAAGGAGATCGAAAAGGCCATTCAGGTTTCGGACATCGGCATCAACCCCCAGAACGATGGCAGCGTGATCCGTCTGGTGTTCCCGCCCCTCACCGAAGAGCGTCGTAAGGAGCTTTCCAAGGGTATTTCCAAGCAGGGCGAGGATGCCAAGGTCGTGATCCGCAACATCCGCCGGGATGCGATGGATAAGTTCAAGGCCATGAAGAAGGCCGGCGAGATGACCGAGGATGAGCTCAAGGCCATCGAAAAGGAGACCCAGGACCTGACCGATAAGTACTGCAAGCAGATCGACGATATGGCAGCATCCAAGTCCAAGGAGAT
>CAKWRB010000038.1:7037-8443 GCA_934845495.1 uncultured bacterium | reverse complement strand
AAGGAGATCCTCGAAATCTGAGTACACAGCCGGAAGTAGAAAAAAGGAGTGCCCCGCATGGCGGAAAACAGGAGAACAGACGGCTTGCTGCCGACACACATTGGAATCATCATGGATGGCAACGGCCGTTGGGCCCAGAAGCGGGGCCTGCCCCGCTCGGCCGGGCACAAACAGGGCGCCCGCGTGTTTCGGAACATCGTCCGCTACTGCCGGGAGATCGGGATCGGATACCTCACAGTCTATGCCTTTTCCACCGAGAACTGGAAGCGCCCCCAGAGCGAGATCGATGCCATCATGGATCTGCTCCGGGACTATCTGGACGAACTGGAACGCCACGGCGATGAGCAGCAGGGTGTCCTGCGCTTCATCGGTGATATGGAGCCGCTGGCAGAGGATCTTCGGCTGCGCATTGCAGAGGTGCAGGAGCGCACCGCCGGACGGGAGGGCATTGTGGTCAACATTGCCCTCAACTACGGCGGCCGGGCGGAGATCGTCCATGCCGTGCAGCAGGCTGTGCGTCTGAGCCGGCAGGGAAGCCTGGCGGAAGAGGCAGTGGACGAGGCACTGGTGGACTCGCTGATGTACACAGCCGGCCAGCCGCTGGTGGATCTCATCGTGCGCCCCAGCGGGGAGCAGCGGATCTCCAACTTCCTACTCTGGCAGGGAGCCTATGCGGAACTTGTCTTTATGGATGTGCTTTGGCCGGATTTCACACCAGGCGATCTGGATCGGGCCATTGCAGAATTTCGGCGACGCAGCCGGCGTTTTGGAGGGATTTCATCTTGAAGCAGAGAATCATCACAGCCTGTGTAGGCCTATGCGTGCTGGCTGTGGTGCTGGCTAATTTTGATACATGGGCACTGAACCTGGCAGTTTCAGTTATTTCACTGCTGGCGGTCTGGGAGGTGCTGCATGTCATCGATTCGGGCAGCCGTGCCCTCACCGGCATCGGCCTGATTTTTTCGGTCCTGATCCCCTTTTCCCGGATCGAGGCAGTACGGGTGGTGCTGCCCATCATCATCTACGCCTTTATCGTGGTGCTGTTCAGCCTGCTTCTGGCCCGGCATGAGCAAATGCATGCGGAAGAAGTGACGATGACGGTATTCATCTGCATCCTGATCCCGCTGTCCCTGACGACCATCATCGCCATCCGGGATCACCGGGGGATCGTACAGGGCCTGTATTACACCATCTTTGCCCTTGCGGCAGCCTGGATGGCGGATACCGGCGCTTATTTTGCCGGGCTCAAGTTCGGCAAGCACAAGCTCTCCCCGAAAATCAGCCCCAAAAAGACAGTGGAGGGGGCCATCGGCGGTGCCATCACCGCCCTGGTCTTTACTCTCCTGTTCTCCTGGGTCTTTTCCCGGGGTGTCACCGAGATCCTGGGTGTTCCGATGCAGGTCAAC
>CAKWRB010000038.1:5445-7027 GCA_934845495.1 uncultured bacterium | reverse complement strand
CTGCGTATCGCCCTGCTTTCCCCGGCGCTGACGGCGTTCAGCATCCTGGGCGATCTTTCGGCCTCGGTGCTCAAGCGGCAGTACGGTGTCAAGGACTATGGTTCCATTATGCCGGGTCACGGCGGGATCATGGACCGGTTCGACAGTGTGCTGTTTGTTCTGCCGGCAGTTTTTCTGCTGTCGGTTTATCTGCCGCTCATCCAACTTTGAGTATGAAACGGCATCCAGTTGAATAGAGTAAGGTCAGGTGGTTTATTTGAAGCAGATTGCAATTCTGGGCTCTACTGGCTCGATCGGCACACAGGCACTGGATGTGTGCAGACATCTTGGATATTCTGTCGTTGCCATCACGGCTCACCGGGATGTGGACGGCATTGCAGCACAGGCGAGGGAGTTTCTTCCTCGCTACGCTGTTATGTACGATAAAACGGCTGCGGCCCAGCTGCGGCAGCAGCTCTCCGATACCGGTGTCACCGTGCTGGAAGGGGAGGAGGGGCTCTGCCAAGTGGCTGCGATGCCCGAGGCCGAACTGGTTCTCAACTCCCTCAGCGGCATGGTGGGCCTGCGCCCCACTCTGGCAGCTCTGGAGGCGGGCAAAACGGTTGCCCTGGCCAACAAGGAGACGCTGGTGGCAGGCGGGCGGCTCATCACCGATACGGCCCGGCGCTGCGGCGGCCGGCTGATCCCGGTGGACAGCGAGCATACAGCCATCTTCCAGTGCATACAGGGCGAGGAACAAAACAAAATAAGAACGATCCTGCTCACAGCTTCGGGCGGACCCTTCTTTGGCAAGACCCGGAAGGAGACCGAACACGCCGAAGTTGCCAAAGCGCTGGCCCATCCCAAGTGGAATATGGGGCAGAAGATCACCGTGGATTCCGCCACCCTGATGAACAAGGGGCTGGAGTTCATCGAGTGCATCTGGAACTTCGGGGTGCGTCCGGAGCAGATCGAGGTCATTGTCCACCCCGAAACGATCATCCATTCAGCGGTGGAATTTGAGGATGGGTCGGTGATGGCGCAGCTCAGTGATCCGGATATGAAGCTCTCAATCCAGTATGCGCTCACCTATCCCCGGCGCTACCCCAGCACCGTCAGGCACCTGAGCCTGACTGAGGTGGGCAGAATGACCTTCTACCCGCCGAATCTGGAGGAGTTCCCCTGCCTGGCGATGGCCATCGAGTCCATCACCCTGGGCGGACTGCGCCCCTGTATCCTCAACGGCGCCAACGAGGAGGCCGTACATGCCTACCTCCGGGGGGAGATCTCCTTCGGCGCCATCGCCCGGACGGTTCGCTATGCCCTGGATCAGGTGGATCCAGGCAATGATGCCTATACGCTGCCGGAGATCCTGGCAGCCGATCAGGCGGCACGGGCAGCAGCCCGGCAGTATATTTCCACAAAGGAGTGATTTCCGGTTTGAATATCCTTCTCACAGCAGTCATTGCGATTTTTGTATTTGGAGCGCTCATTCTGATTCATGAGTTCGGACATTTCATTGCGGCAAAGAAGTTTGGAGTCAAGGTCAATGAGTTTGCCATCGGTATGGGCCCCACCGTCTGGTCCACCCAGAAAGGGGAGA
>CAKWRB010000038.1:0-5435 GCA_934845495.1 uncultured bacterium | reverse complement strand
GAGCCGGCAGCGGGGAGAAACCCTGTATGCCCTGCGGGCCCTGCCTGTGGGCGGTTTTGTGAGCATGGAAGGGGAGGAGGAGGGGGAAAACCCCGACAGCCGGGCATTCTGCAATAAAAAGCCCTGGCAGCGGCTGATCATCATGGCGGCCGGCCCTGCCATGAACCTGCTGCTGGGCTATTTGATCATACTGGGGCTGACCGCTTCGGGAAATGCCATCGCCACACCGGTGATCCACTCCTTCGACGAAGATGCAGTCACCGCCCAGTACTTTGAACCCGGCGACCGCATCCTTTCGATGGACGGCCACCGCATCCACACCGCCAACGACATCTCCTTCTATCTTTCCCGGGAGGACGATGGGGTGATGGATGTGGTCGTGCAGCGCGGCGGCGAACAGGTTTCCATCCCCGATGTCCATTTCAAGATGACCAATATCCAGGGAATGGACCTTGTCACCATCGACTTCATCGTGGTGGGGGAGGAAAAGACCTTCTTCAATGTGCCGGTCTATGCGCTGGACTGGACCATCTCGCTGACCAAGCAGGCTTGGTTCTCGCTGTGGGATCTGGCCTTCAGCGACCGGTACAGCATGGAGCAGATGTCCGGGCCGGTGGGTGTGGCTGGTGCCATCGGTGAATCCGCCGCAATGGGTCTGGATCAGTTCGCCATTATGGTGGGGGTCATCACCATCAACCTGGGCGTCTTTAACCTGCTGCCGATCCCGGCGCTGGATGGCGGACGCATCGTGTTTGTGCTGTTGGAGATGATCCGCCGCAAACGGCTGAACCCGAAGATCGAGGGCTGCATCAACACAGCGTGTATGCTGGTGCTGCTGGCTCTGATGGTCTTTGTGACCTTTAACGACATCATCAAACTGATCTTCTGACCGCAGTCCCCGGAGGGGACAGAAAGGAGAGGGCTATGCCTGCTTACAGACGCCCCTGCCGCACCGTGCGGGCAGGGAATATCCTCATCGGCGGAGAGGCCCCGGTGTCCATCCAGTCGATGCTCAACACCGATCCCCACGATGCCGCCGCTTCGGTGGCCCAGGCCAGGGCGCTGGAGGCTGCCGGCTGCGAAATCATCCGCGCCACCGTGCCGGATGCCGCTGCCGCTGCCACTCTTACCGCCCTGAAGGAGAGTGTGAACTGTCCCATCGTGGCGGATATCCACTTCGATTACCGCCTGGCGCTGGCCTCGGTGGATGCCGGTGCAGATAAGATCCGCATCAACCCCGGCAACATCGGCGGCGAGGACCGGGTCCGTGCCGTGGTGGAAAAGTGCCGTGGCGCCGGTGTGAGCATCCGCATCGGTGTCAACGGCGGCTCGCTGGAACGGGAGCTGTGGGAAAAATACGGCGGTCCCACCGCCGAAGCAATGGTGGAGAGCGCCCGGCGGCACATCCGGCTGCTGGAACAGGAGCATTTTTATGACTATGTGCTGTCTCTGAAGCACTCCAATGTAAAAACCATGCTGGATGCCTACCGGATCGCAGCCGAGGCCTTCGACTGCCCGCTGCACCTGGGGGTCACCGAGGCCGGAACCGCCCGGATGGGCCTGGTGAAGTCGGCCATCGGCATCGGCTCGCTGCTGGCAGACGGCATTGGTGATACCATCCGGGTCTCCCTCACCGCTGACCCGGTGACTGAGATCGCCGCCGCCCGGGATATCCTCAAGGCCTCCGGCCGGGGAACCCAGGGGGTGACCGTGGTGTCCTGCCCCACCTGTGGGCGCACCCGTGTGAACCTCATCGGGCTGGCGGAACAGGTGGAGGCCGCCCTGGAACACTGCCCCAAGCAGCTGACGGTGGCGGTGATGGGCTGTGCCGTCAACGGCCCCGGCGAAGCCCGGGAGGCCGATGTGGGCATTGCCTGCGGCGATGGGGTCGGCCTGCTCTTCAAAAAGGGCGAGATCGTCTGCAAGGTGCCGGAGGGGGAGATCCTTCCCACCTTGCTTCGCTTTATCGAGGAACTGTAACGGAAACGGAGACCATCGATTTTGAAAACATTCAGAGATGTATTTGGAACCTATCTGCCCGATCTGCCGGCGGCGGTGGCTGCCGGCGAGATCGAGCATCTTCATATCTACACCCAGCGCAGGGAGCTGACGGCTCAGCTGCGCTTTGCCAATGTACTGGAAAAGTCGGTGCTGCTGCAGGTGCAGGCCCAGCTTCGGGCGGCACTGCAGCTGGGACGGGTGCTGCTGCAGCCCCGCTACCCGGCCGATCAGCTCACCGCTGCCTACCTGCCCAGCCTGGCGGATTCGCTCCGGGCTGCGGGCAAGCACATCAACGGCTTCTTTGATGGCGCCTCTGCCCAGCTGGATGGCGATTGCCTGACCATTTCGCTGGCGCACGGCGGCTTTGAGTGGCTCCAGCGGGAGAACTGTGCCCGTGCCATCGCTGAGATCCTGGAGCAGGAGTTCGGCCGGAAGATCACGGTGGAGTTCACCGGTGTGCTGGATCTGGAGGCGGAAAATCAGGAGATCTACCGCAAGACGATGGAGGCAGCCGAGGCGGCCCTGCCCAAGGCAGAGCCCCGCCCTGCAGCGCCGTCTGCCCCCCGGCCGGCCCCGGCCCAGAGCAGCGGCGGAAACGGCGGCTGGAACCGCTCCGGCGGCGGACGCCGGGGGGACAGCCGCCTGCTGGACGAGCCCAAGGCGGCCCCCATCCGGTTTGATGCCGCCGGCCTGCCCTTCCGCGCCGACGAGATGACGGTCATCATGGGCAAGCCCATTGCCGACCGACCGATCCCACTGGCCGACGCAATGGAGGAGGAGATCCAGGTGACCGTCTGGGGCGATGTGTTCCAGGTGGATAAGCATGTCACCCGGGACGAAAGCAAGGCGATCTACAAGATCCTCTTTACCGACTACACCAACTCCTTTGCCCTCAAGACCATTGTGTCAGCGGAGAAGGCCCACCTCATCGACGACACCCTCAAGCCTGGCAAAACGCTGCTCACCAGCGGTCGGGTGATGCTGGACACCTTTGATAAGGAGCTGCTGCTGCGCCCCGATTCCATTGCGCTGGTCCAGCGTACATACCGCCAGGATACCAGCGAGAAAAAGCGGGTGGAGCTGCACCTGCACACCAATATGTCCTCAATGGACGGCATGACCCCGGCCGACAAGCTGGTCCAGCGGGCGGCATATTTCGGGCACACCGCCGTGGCCATCACCGACCACGGTGTGGCCCAGGCCTATCCCGACGCCATGAACGCCCAGAAGGCGGTGGAAAAGTCGGGCAAGGAGATGAAGATCCTCTACGGCGTGGAGGGCTATCTGGTCAACGACATGGTGCCTGCCGTGGTGGGTCGCTCGGCGGAGCCGTTTGACGGCGAATTCATCGTCTTTGACCTGGAGACCACCGGCCTTTCCGCCGGTCTGGAGCGCATGACCGAAATCGGCGCCGTCCGGGTGAGAAACGGGGAAGTGGTGGAGGAGTTTGACACCTTTGTCAACCCGGAAAAGCGCATCCCCGACGAGGTGGTGCGCCTGACCAGCATCACCGATGAGATGGTGGCTGATGCCCCGCTGGAGGAGGAGGCCCTGCGTCTGTTCATGGACTTTGTGGGTCGGGAGGATGCCGTTCTGGTGGCGCACAATGCCCCCTTTGATTCCTCCTTCCTCAAGGCGGCAGCTGCCCGGCATAATATTCCGCTTTCGTACACCTATGTGGATACCGTGCCCATTTCCCGGGCGCTGTTCCCCAACCTCAAGAACCACAAGCTGGACACCCTTGCCAAGCACCTCAAGCTCGGCGATTTCCACCACCACCGTGCCTGCGACGATGCCCGCACTCTGGCGGGGATCTTCCTGGCCGAGACCAAGCTGATGCAGGAGGAAAAGCAGATCACAGCGGTGGATCAGATCAACACCGGTATCACCGTGGTGGATGTCAAAAAGCTGCCGTCCTACCACATCTGCATCCTGGTGCAGAACCTCACCGGCCTCAAAAACCTCTACAAGCTCATCTCCATGTCCCATCTGGACTACTTCTACAAGCGTCCCCGGATGCCCAAGAGCGAGATCTTCCGGCATCGGGAGGGGCTGCTGCTGGGCTCGGCCTGTGAATCGGGTGAGCTGTTCCGGGGAATCCTGGGCGGCAAGAGCTTTAACGAGCTGTGTGAGATCGCCAAGGACTACGACTACCTGGAGATTCAGCCCATCGGGAACAATATGTTCCTCTACCGCAACGGTTCGGTCAACTCGGTGGAACAGCTCCAGGATATGAACCGTACCATCGTCAAGATCGGTGAAAAGCTCGGCAAACCGGTGGTGGCCACCGGCGATGTCCACTTCCTGGAGCCGGAGGATGCCAAATTCCGGGAGATTCTCATGGCAGGCCAGGGCTTTAAGGATGCCGCCGATCAGGCACCCCTCTATCTGAAAACCACCGATGAAATGCTGGAGGAGTTTGCCTACCTTGGCAAGGAAAAGGCCTACGAGGTGGTGGTGGAAAACACCAACAAAATCGCCGACAGCATCGAAAAGATCAAGCCCATCCCCGATGGCACCTATACCCCGTACATCGAGGGCTCGGAGGAGGAACTCCAGCGCATCACCTGGGAAAAGGCCCGGGAGATTTACGGCGATCCGGTGCCGGACATCGTCCGGGACCGCCTGGACCGGGAGCTTACCTCCATCATCAAGCACGGCTTTGCGGTGTTGTACATCATCGCCCAGAAGCTGGTGTTCAAATCGGAATCCAATGGTTATCATGTTGGTTCCCGAGGCAGTGTCGGTTCTTCCTTTGTGGCGACGATGGCCGGCATCTCGGAGGTCAATCCGTTGATGCCCCACTATGTCTGCCCGCACTGCAAGCACAGCGAGTTCTTCACCGACGGTTCGGTGCAGTCCGGCTTTGACCTGCCGTCCAAAACCTGTCCGCACTGCGGCACCCCCATGAACCGGGATGGCCACAATATCCCCTTTGAAACCTTTCTGGGCTTCAACGGCGATAAGCAGCCGGATATCGACCTCAACTTCTCGGGCGAATACCAGTCCCAGGCGCATAAGTACACCGAAGAGCTGTTCGGTTCCTCCCATGTGTTCAAGGCCGGCACCATCTCCACCGTGGCGGAAAAGACAGCCTTTGGCTATGTGCGCCGCTACAACGAGGAGCGGGGCGTGCATGTGAACCGCTACGAGGAGCAGCGCCTCGTCTGCGTCACGGGGACCTCAGTGCGGATGTTTACGCTGGATAAGACGCTGGAGCAGCAGTGGGATGCCGCCGCCGAAGCTTTTATCGGAGCGCAGAGGAGTTTATAAGCTCCACCATGGCCATGGGAAGGGCCTGGGTCTGCGCCATGATGGTATCAAACTCCGCGAAGTTCACCGGGCAGCTGGAGGCTCCGACCTCCACGGTGATGCCGGGAACCGGGCTAGCCATGGTTTGCATCCAGTCCTTGAGTCCGCCGCGTCCGGGGCTT